>DASQHH010000105.1:0-7614 GCA_035632195.1 Vicinamibacterales bacterium | reverse complement strand
AGAGAGCATCTCTCCGCGGCGCAGATGATCGCGGAAGCGACGCACGAGATCACGATTCGTTACCGAACGGGCGTCGTGCCGAAGATGCGGATCGCCCGCACGCAGGCCGGCGCGCAGGTGTACGAGATTCACGCCGTCATCAACCAGGAGCTGCGCAATCGGATGCTGCTGCTGCTCTGTAGCGAAGTGCAAACGGTGGGAGCGTAGACGCATGAGACGCATGAAACGATTCCTGTCGGTCAGTGCCCTGCTCGGTTTGCTGCTGCTCGCGGCGCCGTCCGCCTGGGCGCAGGCCGGCTTCATCAGCGGCAACAACTCGTCAGTGACCGCGCTCGCCGGATCCGGCGTCTTCACCGGTGTCAGCGAAGACGTAAGCGGCTACCAGGCGATCACCGTGACGGTCTTCGCGAACCAGGTGAGCGCGGCTGGCGGCTTGTCGCTTCAGTACTCGCCGGACAACGTGAACTGGGACACGAGCCACACCTACACCGTCGCGGCGTCCGTGCCGCGGACCGTCGTCGAGTCGGTGTACGCGCGCTACTTCCGCGTCGTGTACACCAACGGCGCAACGGCGCAGACGGCCTTCCGCCTGCAGACGATTTACGATGCCGCGCCAACGAGCAATGACCGCGCGACGAGCCAGCAGCTGCTGATTCAGCCCAGCCAGGTCTCAGCGACGGCGAACGGCACGACGACGCGCGCCACGCTGACCGGCCTGGATGCGTACACGGATCTCGACATCCTGATCAACTTCACCGCCGGCGGCGCGGCGACCGGCGGAACGGTGCAGCTCTTTATCGAAGACTCCGCCGACGGCGGGACGACCTGGGACGACCTGGCCTCGTCGAACACCTTCACGATCGGTGCCGCCGCGGCGACGCAGCACTTCTTCATCGCCGGCAAGATCGCCACGGGCGCGACGCAGGGCGCCGCGGCCGCCATCGAAACGCTGGCCGCCGGAACCGTGCGCGCCGGGCCCTGGGGCAACCAGATCCGGGTCCGCGAAAAGATCGCGAGCGCCAACGCCATCACCGTCGGCGCCACGTACACCATCACGGCGGTGGTCAAACGATGAAGGCGCATCTGTCCTCCGTCATCGACCGACCGACCGTGCCGCGGTCGTTGACAACGCGGCGAATCGCGCTGCTCGGCTTCGCGCGCAGCTACCAGGACGCGCCGTTCACGGACGAATCCGTCTGCATCGCGGGCATGAACGAGCTGTACAAGCTCATTCCGCGCTGGGACGTCTGGTTCGAGCTCCACGATACCGGGTACCTCGGGAAGACCGCCCGGGCAGAGACGCCGAACGAGCCGACGCGGCATCTCGAGTGGCTGAAGGCGCAGCCGGCGGACAAGCCGATTTACATGCTGAAGCGCTGGGCGGAGATCCCGGCGAGCGTGCCGTACCCGCTCGAGGCGATGATCGCCACCTTCGGCCGGTACTTCACGTCGACGGTCGGTTACATGCTCGCCTGGGCCATCACCGAGATCGTCCAGCAGCGCACCGACCCGAAGGTGCCCGAACCTGGCGAGTGGATCGGCCTGTACGGGATCGACCTCGCCTCCGGCACCGAGTACGCGCAGCAGCGGCCGAACGCCGAGTATCTCGTCGGCTACGCGCGCGGGCTCGGCATCCAGGTGGAAATCCCCGAGCACGCCGCGATCTGCCACGCGGACGGCCTGTACGGCTTCGAGCCGCCGCCGAACGAAGTCGGCGCCGTCAACGAGCATTTCCTGCGCGTCCAGCTCGCCCGGGCGAACCACAAGCGGTACGAAGCCGAGGCCTCGATGCGGACGCTCGACGGCGTCCTGCAGCTCGCGCACACGCTCCGGACGGAGCCGACGCTGCAGCCCTCGCCGAAGACCATCGAGTTTCTCGAGTTCATCCTCAAACAGAAGGGCGAGGAGCGCGGCGAGGCGATGGCGAACTGGAACGCCGCCGGCGGCTGCGTGAACGCGCTCGAGCTCTGCCTGCAAGCGATGGAGTTCCGGCGCCGCGGCGTCTACATCCCGGAATGTGATCCGTTCGCGCCGAAGGACGCGACCTGCTCATGATCGAGACGGTCCAGGCGACGGACTACTGGACGCCGAAGGCGGCGGATCTCCAGAACGTGGAGCACGCGGCGCGCTTCTACTGGGAGTCTGTCGACGACCCGCAGCGGTTCTGGGTCCAGGAAGCCGTCGCGCTCGTCGGCGCCGAGTCCGTGCTCGAGGTTGGCTGTCAGTGCGGCCCGAATCTCCGTGCGCTCGCGCAGCACTGGCCGTCAATGCGGCTCGACGGCGTGGACGTCAATCGGCCGGCGATCGAGCACGGCCGCCGGTTCGCCGGTGACGCCGGACTCTCGAACATCACCTTCCACGAGGGCGCGCTGCCCGGCGCGCTGGCGAACTGGGCCACCGGATCGGTCGACGTCGTCCTGTCGGTGTACTGCCTGGCGTACATCAACCCGCACGACATCGTCGACACCGTGGAGGCGCTGCTGCGTATCGCGCGCAAGGGCATCATCCTGATCGAGCCGCTCGTCACCGACAAGAATCCGGCCGAGGAAGTCACCGCCGGCGATCTCGGCTACGTCGAATGGCGGCACGACTATCTGGCCGTCCTGAACATCCTGGCCGGCGAGCTCCCGGACGGCCGGAAACTGCACGCCGCCATCCTGCCGCGGCAACGCGTCGACCGCCTGAACGGCGTACTGATCGCGACGCATCAGAGGGCGGCATGAGCTACGGCAAGGAAGCCGTCACCGGCGTAAAGGAGGCGATCGCGGCGCTGCGCCAGATCGAGCCCGTGCTGAAGGGCAAGCTGACGGATGCCAACGCGGAGACGGCGCGGGTCATCGCCTTCCAGGCGCAGCAGCGCGTCCGGCGCCGATACGGCATCCTGGCCGATCACATTCGCTGGACGGTGAGCAAGACCACGACGGTCGCGAAGGTCGGCATCGGTCCGCGGGAGGTCATCCCGCTCGGCGCGCGCTTCGAACGGACCCGCAAGGGCACGAACTACAACGTGATCATCGGGTCGCGCGACGCGAGCGGGACGGAAACGCCCACGCATATCGCGCACCTCCTTGAGTTCGGGCACGGCGGCCCGCATCCGGCGCCGCCGTATCCGTTCCTGATTCCCTCCGTCGAGGGCGAGCGCGAGAACCATCTCCAGCGCGTCCGCCAAGCCGGAGCGGAGACGGAAACGGTGCTCGGCGGCATGGCGGGAGGGCTGCTCTGATGTTGGGCGCTGCTCAATCCGCGCTCGTGCCGCTCGCCACCGCGATCTATGGCGCGCTGAACGGGACCACAGGATTCACGGGCCTGTCGCCGATCTACAACGACGTCCCGCAAGGGACGCCGCGGCCGTACACCGTGCTTGAGGGCTTCACCGAAGCGCCCTGGAACACGATGCACGAATACGGGAAGACGTGCATGTTCCAGCTGCACATCGTCAGCGAGGCCGAGGGTGATCAGGAGGCGTTCAACATCCTATCGGCCGCGATCGGCGTGCTCGACTACTCGAAGCCGGCCGTCGCGAACCACAAGACGGTACAGGTCAAGTACGAGAGCCTGCACCACTGGAGCGAGGAGGCGATCGCCGGCGTGAAGGTGCGCCACGTCGTCGGCATGTTTCGCGCCGACCTGGCGCAGTCGACGTCATGACGGCCGAGGGCGAACGGCAGATGCTGGCGCTCTTGACCGACATCCGGGATCTGCTGGCCGGCCCTATCGCCGGCAGCAGCGTCCCGGAGCCAGAACCGGCGTGTGAGCATCCCGAGGAGGCGCGCGTCAACCTTCTGGCGATGGGTGACCACGACCTGGTGGAGTTCTTTCGGTGTCGCAAGTGTAAGCGCACGATCCGCCGGTAACCGCCGGCGCGCAGATAGACCATGAGGCCCCTCGCGTGATGAGGCCCTTTGCAACACGCACGAGGAGTCCAGACTCATGGCGCCTTCGGCAATCGGCCGGCACGTGCTCGATTCGGCGTACGTCCGGATCACGAGCAACCTGCACGACATCAGCAATCGCGTCGAATCCGTCGAGCTCCTGACGGGCACCACGCCCGTCAAGATCACGGCGATGCGCGACGGCTGGGACAACTACATTCCGTCGAAGATCAATCACTGGTCGTTGAAGCTCACGCTGTTCAACGACTACACGACGGACACCACCGGGGACGTGTTCACCGAGCTGCAGACGTTCCTGACGGGGAACGCGGCGATTCAGGTCACCGTCTTTCCGACGACCGGCATCCAGGGCACCAACAACGGGAATCCGGGCTTCCAGGGCAACGTCTGCCTGGAGGGCGATTTCCAGCAGATGGCGGCGGCCGTCGGCCAGGCGAACAAGGTGACGGTGACCATGCGCGGCGCCGGCACGCTTTCGTTCCTGACGTCGTCGACGTCGTAAGCGTTTCGGCGGGCGAGCCCCCGCGAATCGGTTCAACCAGAGGCCCTTGGCGCGACGAGGCCCACCCAACGCGCCGCAATGAGGGCCACAGATGTCACAACGCGATCTCTTGCTCGCCGCGGTGAGTTTGCCGCGCGAGGCGGTGTCGATTCCGGAGCTCGGGGAGACGTTCACGGTGCAGGGCATGAACGGCCTGCAGCGGGACGACTTCGAGGCGTCGCTCTTTTCGACGACGGCGAACGGCCGCCGGCGCGTGTTCACGTCGGCGAACATCCGCGCGAAATTGCTCGTGCGGTGCGTGATCGATCCGGAAACTGGCGATCGGCTGTTCAGCGACGGCGATGCAGACGCCGTCGGTCAGATTCGGGCGGACGTGCTCGATCGGTTGTTCGCGGTCGCGCAGCGGTTGTCTGGAATTCGCGATGAAGACGTGGAGGCGTTGGCAAAAAAGTAACCGCCAGTCCGTTTCACCGCTTCACGTACGACCTGGCGCTGCGGTTGGGCCTTCCGCGGGAGGAAATGCTGCAGCGCATGTCGTCCGCGGAGCTCACGGGCTGGCTCGCGTACTTCCAGGCGCTGCAAGAGGAAGACGACGTGCGAACGGGTACGCGTCGCAACGCGCTCACCCTGCCGCGCTGAAAGCGAGATGACCGATGCGTGCCTTACTCGTTGGATTGCTGCTCGGCGCTTGCGCCGCGTGCGCGCCGGCGTCGCTTTCGCCATCGCCCACGCCGGCGGCCGATGTCGTCGTCATTCAGTATGCGATCAACGTCCCGGCTGGTGTCATCGAGACCGCGCTCAACGGCGAATTCCCACGCGGCGTTTCGGTGGCGCCGGTCGACGCGCAGCGGCGCTGGGATTTCACGAGCACGTACGGCGCGCCGAACGTCTACTGGGGCGTCCAGGCGCCTCCAATCGGCACCTATAACGACGTCGCGATCGTGGTTGCGCCGCTCGCTGCGGCGTCAAAGCTGACGTTCACGAAATCAGACTGGCCAAACGTCTGCGCGGCGACGTGCACCTGGCTCGGACACTTCGAAACGGCGTCGGTTGGACGGTAGATGGCGACCATCGCCTCGATGATCGTGAATATCGCGGCGGATACCAGTGAGCTCGTACGGAACACGGCTCAGGCCGCGCAGACGGTCCAGGACTTTGCCGACCATGCGACGGAAACCATCGCCGTCGGCACGATGCTGGGCAACGCCTTCTCGAAAGCCGGCGAGTTGATCGTCGAAGGACTCGAGGCCGCGGCTGAAGCATTCCCGGATCTTATCGAGCACGCGATCGATCTCGGCAACCACCTGTTCGACATGTCGATGAAGACCGGCGCAAGCGTCGAGAACTTGTCCGCCTTGCGGTATGTCGCCTCGCAGAGCGGCATGGACTTCGACACACTCTCCACGGCGTTCTTCAAGATGGAGACGTCGCTCGGGGCAACCGGGCCGAAGGCCGACAAGCTGGCGCAATCGCTCGAAGGCGTCGGCTTGAGCATGGCCGATCTGAAGAATGAACGGCCGGACGAGGCCTTCATCGAGATCGTCGCCGCCCTCGAAAACACCGGCAACGCGGCCGATCGGAACGCGTTGGCGATGCAGCTGTTCAGCCGCGGCGCCAAAGAGATGGCCGGCCTGTTCCACGAAGACATCTACCAGATGATCCAGGACGCGCAGGATCTTGGCCTGGTGATGACGACGAATCAGGCCGCGGCCGCCCACGCGGCGGAAGTCGGCTGGAAGGCGTTCACGATGCAGCTGGAGGACGCGGCCTTCACCGCCGCGTCCACGCTGATGCCGGCATTGGTCGCGCTCGAGCAGCTCGCGAGCCAGGCCTTTACTGAATTGGTCTCCGACTACAACAAAGCCGGAGGGATCTTCGGCAATGGAGGGACGGTACGAGACGGCATCGTGAAGATCGGCGAAGGATTCATTTCCGCCGTCGCCGCGGCGGCCGGATTCGCGCAGGGCGCCATTACCGGACTCGAAGACGTCACCTCGTTTGCCATTCGAACGGGAGAGGCGATCGTCAACGTCGGCGCCGCGCTGATCAATGTGATGACGCTCGGCACGGTCGACGAGGCGGGCCACACGATTCTCGACAAGACCCAAAAGGCGCTGCACGACACGTACGATGCACTCGAGGTGCTCAAGGCGCCGATCCAAACCGTCGGCGACATTGCCACAAAGGCGTTCTCGGCCGTCGAGACGATGGCGGATGGGATGGCCGGGAAGTTCGGCGCCGCCTACGATGCCGCGGCCCAGAAGATCGCCGAGTTCGCTGAGAAGTCGAAGGCTGCCGGAGACACGATCGCGTCCAATATTGGCCTCGATCCGAAGACGGTGGCCGCGCAGCTCGCCGAAACCACCAAGCTCTGGGACGCCTACTACAAGGCCGTGAATGCCGCCAGCCATGACCACGTGGCGGCACAAATCAGCGACGTCTGGCTCGCTGCCGACGCGCAGATTGCGGCGATCGAGAAGACCAAGGCGATCACCGTCGAGGATTACGACATCATCTGGAAAACCGCCGAGCAGACCGCCAATAACATCATTCAGAAGACGCTCGAAAGCGACAAATACACGCGCGAGCACTATCAGCTGATCGCCGATCAGGCCAAGGCCGCGTACGACTTCGCGCTTGACCACGCCGAAAGCTACACCAACACCGAGATCCAGTTACTGACTGACAAGTACCGCATTGCGCAGCAGGCTGCGGATCACTGGACGGCGACGGCGGTCGATGACATGGAGAGAGCCGCCGCCGCGACCACGCATGTGGCCACCGCCGTCAATGGGATCACGACCAGCATGCAGGCGGCAACGCAGTCGACGAAACAGCTTGTCGCAACGGTTGAATCACTTCAGCAGGCGTACATCGACGTGGCGGATGCCAAGAATCGAGACATTGGCGGCACAACCGATGTCTCGTCTTCTAACTTCAATCAAGTCATCGAGCAATTCAATCATCAGTACGACTCGGTGAAGGCGTCGGGCCAGTACATCGGGACGATTCCGCAGATCGATCCCGGACGCGCCTATCTGCTCGCGAAAGAGGGGTACTCCTGGGCAGAGATCATGAGCATCCTCATCGGCGGCAACACGAATCCGGGACCGCCGGCCGGGCCGCGGATCCCTGGCTTCGCGATGGGCGTGACCGATTTCGCGGGCGGGCTGGCCTACGTGCACCAGGGCGAGCTCCTCGTCAACCTCCCGCACGGGA
>DASQHH010000104.1:0-4048 GCA_035632195.1 Vicinamibacterales bacterium | reverse complement strand
TCGGCGTCGATATCCGGTTGGACGCGCTCGCAGACGCGCGCGACGCCGTCATGAGCGCCGGCACGACTCCGCACTTGTGGTGCGGCGATCTGACCGCGTATCCGCTGCCGGCGTCGTTCTTCGACCTGACCGTCGTCGTCCGGTATCTGCAGCGGGATCTGTTCCCGGCGCTGGCTGCCGCTCTGAGACCCGGCGGGATCCTGATCTACGAGACGTTCACGACCGAACAACTGGCGCTGGGCACGGGACCGCGGTCGCCGGACCATCTGCTGCGGCTGGGCGAACTGCGCAACGCGTTCGGAACGTTGAGCGTCGAGTTCTATGAGGAAGTCGCCGGGCCGGATGCGCTGGCGCGTCTCATCGCACGAGCGCCTTAAGTACCTGAAAGCATTCGGCAGGCAACGCGACGGCGCCGGGCGACGCGGGGCCGTGGGCTTCGTCGCCGTGGAAATCCGAACCGCCGCTGACGGCCAGTCCGAGCTGCGACGCGATCCCGAGATATCGCGCCGTCGCCGCGGCGTCGTGTTTCGAGTGGTACGCCTCGAGCGCGTCGAGGCCGTTTTCGACGAAGCCGGAGATCCATTCGTCGCGGCCGATGAGGCCCGGGTGCGCCAGCGAGGCGATGCCGCCGGCCTCGTGGATTCGAGCGAAGACCTCGGGGGGCGGCGCGCCGGCCCTTGGCACGAACGCCGGACGGCCGCGGGCCAGGTACCGCTCGAACGCGTCGTTGGTGTCGACCGCGTGCCCCGCGGCAATCAGGGCACGGGCAATCCACGGCCGGCCAGCCGACTTCTGCGGATCGTCGATGGCGGGTGCGACAATCGCGTCCGCGTCGAGCTCGATGCCGAGGGCCGCGAGCTTGTCGACCATCTGCCGCAGGCGATCGATGCGCCGGGTCCGCTGCGCATCGAGAAAATCGCGCAGGGTCGTCGAGTGGCGATTGATGAAGTAGCCGAGCACGTGCACGTCGGTGCCGTCCGCGATGGCTGTGATTTCGATGCCCGGGACGAAGGCGATTTCCCGTCCGGCGCACGCCGATTCGGCGGCGTCCGCGCCGGCGATGGTGTCGTGGTCGGTCACGCTGAGCACGGTGACACCCGCGGCATGCGCGCGGGAGACGAGATCGGCCGGCGCGAGCCGGCCGTCAGACGCAGTGGTGTGGGTATGAAGGTCGATCAGCGGTCGTTAGTCGACGCTGAAGGATTGACCGCAGCCGCAGGTCGAAGTCGCGTTCGGGTTCTTGATCGTGAAGCCGCCGCCGGTGACCGTGTCCACGAAGTCGACTTCCGCGCCGGTGAGGTACCGGATGCTGATCGGGTCGATGAACAGCTTGACACCGTTCGATTCGAAGATCTGATCCGCAGGCCCCTGTCCGTTCTCTTCGATCATCAGTCCGTACTGGAAGCCCGAGCAGCCGCCGCCCTGGACGAACACCCGGAGGCCGCTTCCCGCCTTGTTCTCTTCGGCCAGCAGCTCGTTGATCTTCGAGGCAGCCGTCTCTGACACATGAATCATAGAGACATTATAGCAACAAGGCGGTTGGTATACTGCAGGGCCGCCCATGCCGTACGTGCCAATTTCCGGGATTTCGCGCCAGAATCTGCTCGAAATCGCGGAACGGCGGTGGGCCGTTGTCGGGCAGTCCCGGCCCGACCTTGCGCCCGCCCTCGAGCTCCAGCGCCGCCTGCTGGGCATCGTCATCGACATCTCGGACGCGCTCGAAGCGGGACGACTCCCGCGGCTGTCCCTGCCGCCGAAATACGTCGCAGCAAAGCTCGCACGCGGCGTTCCGCTGCTCGCCGGCGAGCCCATTCCGATTCCACTGCCCCTGCTGAAACCAGCAATCGGCCGGCTTTCCGACGCTCTCTCGGATGGCGGCGCCGGAGAGGCCGCCGCGCACATCCGGCAGGCCGTCGACGACGGTTCCATCGAAGCCGGCTCGTTTCTCGGCGCGTCGCTCGCGCGCAATCAGACGGCGATCCGCACCGGCGCCACACACCGCGGCCTCGCGCCTGACCTGCTGTGGCTCGTCGGCGAACTTGCCGTCAGCCCGTACGTCCATCTGCTGCAGCAACGGCATCTCGCACAGCCGACGGACGCGGATCTGCGCGCCGCCGCAGACGCCTGGAGCGGCGGCTACTGTCCCGCGTGCGGGTCGTGGCCCGCCGTGGCGGAGGTGGTGGGCGGCCACCGGACGCTGCGCTGCTCGTTCTGTGCCGCGGCGTGGGAGCTGAACGCGTACGCCTGCATCTACTGCGGCGAGAGCGGCGAATCGTTCGTCACCGCGGCACCGGACGACGAGCGGAAGGATCGGCGGCTGGAGCTCTGCCACCACTGCGGCGGCTACCTGAAGACGATTGACGTCGCCGAGCTTTCGCCGTTTCCGCTGCTCTCGATCTCCGACATCGAGACGACGGACCTCGACGTCGCCGCGATGGAGCACCGCTTTGCCCGGCCGGCACTCAAGGAATTCGCGAAACGTTAGACGCCGATCGTCTCGAGGTGCCGGCCGGATTCCTGCTCGATGTCCTTGTGCAGCGAGTTGCCGTGCGCGTCCATCGTGACGATGGCCGGAAAGTCCTCGACCGTCAGGTGCCACATTGCTTCGGGCGTGCCGAAATCCAGCAATGAGACGCCGTCGACCGATGTGATTGACCGCGCGTAGAACTGCGCGGCTCCGCCGATCGCGTTCAGGTACACCGCGCCGTGCTCTTTCATCGCGGCCAGGGTCTTCGCGCCCATGCCGCCCTTGCCGATGACGGCGCGCACGCCGTAGCGCTTGATGATTTCTCCCTGATACGGCTCCTCGCGGATGCTCGTCGTCGGTCCGGCGGCGGTAATCCGCCAGCCGCCGCCGGCTTTGCCCTCGGTTTTCACCGCGACGGGACCGCAGTGATAGAGGACCGATCCGCGCAGGTCGACCGGCGGTTCGTGCTTCATCAGGTGCGAGTGCACCGCGTCCCGTCCGGTGAACATCCGGCCGGAAACGAGCACGACGTCCCCGACTCTCAGCGCGCGCACGTCGGCATCGGACAGCGGCGCTTTCAGCGCGACCTCGCGCCCCGTCCGCGTGAAGCCGGACTGATCGAGCATCGGGATAATCGGGTGCGCCGGATCGCGGTACAGCCATCTGTCGATGGCGCCCGTGGCCGCGCTCAGCGTGACGCCGAGCCGGCGGAAGGCCCAGCAGTCGTACGCCACGGAAACAAAAAAGCTGGCGGGCAGCCTGTTCAGCGCACCGACCTTGCATCCGATGAGCGTCACCTTGCCGCCGAAGCCCATCGTTCCGATCTCGAGGTCGTTGACGGTCTTCATGATGGACGCTTCGAGCCCGGCGAGCCGCGCGTCCGGGTTCACATCGTCGAGCGTGCGAAACAGCTGTTCCTTCGCGTGCGTGTAACCCGACGTGCGATCGCCGCCGATGCAGACGCCGACGGCGCCCGGCGCGCAGCCCTTGCCCTGCGCCTGCCACACCGCGTGGAGAATGCACTTCCGCACGCCGTCGAGGTTCCGGTCCGCGCGGCCAAGGTGCGGCAGTTCGACGGGCAGGGCGTACTGCGCGTTGGTGTTCTCGCAGCCGCCGCCCTTCAGAATCAGCTTGACCTCGATCGCGTCGCGCTCCCATTGATCGAAGTGGACGATCGGCGTCCCCGGTCCCAGGTTGTCGCCGGAGTTTTTTCCCGTAATGGAGTCGACGGAATTGGGCCGGAGCTTGCCCCGGCGGGTCGCCTCCGCGACGGCTTCGCGGATCTGCTGCCGCAGCCAGATCTGATTGGCGCCGACCGGCGTCTTGACCTCGAACGTCGGCATGCCGGTGTCCTGGCAGATCGCGCCCTCGTGGTCGACGGCGAGGTCGATGTTCTGCGCGATGATCGTCAGCGCCTGCGACGACCGGGTCCCGCCCGGCTCGGCGCCAAGCGCCGTCTTCATCGCGGCGCGCACGTCCGGCGGCAAATCCGTAGACGTGCGGACGATGAGCTGCAGGACGCTGTCGAGGAAATCGGGAAGCATTTCCCTCACTATACTTGTAGGGCGGGTCCTTTGGACC
>DASQHH010000103.1:0-3197 GCA_035632195.1 Vicinamibacterales bacterium | reverse complement strand
AGCCGCCGGTACGGCGAACGCGTCCGCATCCAGCCGGCGGTGGCGCATGATGCGGTGCCCGCCTATCTCAATGCGATGGACGTGCTGTGCGCGCCGAGCCAGACGACGCCGCAATGGCGCGAGCAATTCGGACGGATGCTGATCGAAGCGTTCGCCTGCGGCGTCCCCGTCATCGCGTCCGACAGCGGCGAGATTCCTCACGTCGTCGGCGACGCCGGCGTCATCGTGCCGGAATGCGACGATGCCGCGTGGACCCGGACCATCGAGGACGTGCTGGCCGATCCCGGGCGGCGGGTGGAACTGTCGAAGCGCGGGCGCGACCGCGCGGCGGGCGTGTATGCGTGGCCGCTCGTGGCGCGGCGCCACATCGATTTCTTCAACGAACTGATGCGCGGATGATTCGTCTCGCCGTCTGCGGCGACTTTCCCGAAGAGCGCTGGCCGAGCATGGATCGCTTCGCGGCGATGCTGATCGACCAGCTCGCGGTGAATCACGCCGGCGCCTTCGAGGCGTCGTCGGCATGCCCGCCGTACGTGCGCCGATTCACCCGCGCGACGAATGGCCGTCTGCCCGCGAACGCCGATCGCTTTCTGAATCGCTTCTGGGACTATCCGCGTCATCTCCAGCGGGTCGGCGCCGGCTACGACCTCTTCCACGTTGTCGATCACAGCTACGCGCATCTCGTGAACGCGCTGCCGGCGGGGAGAGCCGTCGTCACGTGTCACGACGTCGACGCGTTCCGGTCGCTGGTGACGCCGGGTGAGGAGCGCCGCTCCGGCGCCTTCCGGTTTGCCACCGGGCGCATTCTGGCCGGGCTCCGACGCGCGGCCATGGTCACCTGCGTGACCGCGGCGACCCGGCGCGAGCTGGTCACGCGCGGCCTGATTCGAGAAGAGCGGACCGTCGTGACGCCGCCGGGCGTCAGCGACGTATTCCGACGCGACCCGGACACGCAGACGGATCGCGAAGTGGCCGCGCTGCTGGGTGGACCGTCCGACAACGGCAGCGCCGTCAATCTCCTGCACGTCGGCAGCACGATTCCCCGCAAGCGCATCGACGTGCTGCTGCGCGTCTGCGGCGCCCTGCGCGCCTCCCATTCGCAGCTGCGGCTGCTCCGCGTCGGCGGACCGATGACGACGGAGCAGCGCGCCATCGCGCGCGAGGCCGGCGTCGCGGATCGCGTCGTCGAGATCGACGCCGTCGACGACGCCGTGCTGGCGGCGCTTTACCGTCGGGCGGCGCTGGTGCTTCAGCCGTCCGAGCGGGAAGGGTTCGGGCTGCCGCTGGCAGAAGCGATGGCCGCCGGGACGCCGATCGTCGCGAGTGATGTCGATGCGCTGCGCGAAGTCGGCGGCGACGCGGTCGAGTATTGCGCGGTCGGCGACGTCGACGGCTGGACCCGCACCGTCGACGCGCTGCTTCTCGAACGGTGCCGCGATGAAGCCCGCTGGGCCGAGCGGCGGATGCGGGGCCGCATGCGCGCCCAATCGTTCACCTGGGCGGCATTCGCCGAGAAGGTTGTGGCTGTATACGAATCGCTGCTCGACAGCGGCCGGCGGCAGATCGCCTGACGTGGCGCTGCGGGTCCTGCACGCGTCGAAGTTCTATCCGCCCTACAACGGCGGTATGGAAACGATCCTCGGGGACCTCTGCGACGGCACCGCCGGCGACTGGGACGTGAACGTCGTCGTGGCGAACGAGGGGCCGCGAACGGTTCGGGAACGGCGAAACGGCGTCGCGGTGACGCGCGCCGCTTCGCACGGGACGGCCGCATCGGTGCCGTTGTGTCCGTCGCTGCCGTCGCAGTTGTGGCGGCAGCGGGCTGATTGCGTCATCCTGCACGAGCCCAATCCGATTGCGGGCACGGCGCTGTGGCTGCGCACGCCGGCTCCGCGCTTCGTCGTCTGGCACCACAGCGATCTGGTCCGGCCGTTCTGGGCGCCGGCAACTTACGGGCGGATCCAGCGCGCTCTGTATCGCCGCGCCGACTGCGTCATCGTATCGAGTCCGGCGCTCGCGCGCGATTCGGCGCTCGTCCAGAGCGCTCGCCGCGTCTGCGTCATTCCGTTCGGCGTCGACGTCGACCGGTACCGCCGTGCCGACGCAGAGCGGATGGAGCGCGTCACCCGGATCCGCGCGCGGTTTGCGTCGGGACCGCTGCTGCTCTTCGTCGGCCGCCTTGTCTACTACAAAGGCGTCCACGTGCTGATCGAAGCCGCGAACCAATGGCCCGGACCGGTCGCCCTGGTCGGGGATGGGCCGCTCGAGTCGGAGCTGCGCGCAGATGCCGTCCGCCGGGGGCTGGTGGATCGCGTCGTCTTCCTGGGACGGGTCAGCAATGACGACCTCCCGGCCTACTACCAGGCGTGCGACGCATTCGTGCTGCCGTCGGTTGCGCGCACCGAGGCGTTCGGCGTCGTGCAGATCGAAGCGATGGCGGCGGGGAAGCCGGTCGTCAGCACGAACCTCCCGACTGGCGTGCCGTGGGTCAACCGCGACGGCGTCAGCGGCATGGTCGTCGCCCCGGAGAATGCCGATGCGCTCGGTGCGGCGCTCGCGGCGCTCGGGAACGACCCGGCGCTCCGTTCGCGCCTCGGCGCCGGCGCGCGCAGCCGCGCCGAGTCGCTCTTCACGCGCGGACGGATGGTCCAGTCGTTCAAGACGTTGATCGAGACGGTCGTGCAATCGCCGGCGCGGCTTGCCGAGCTGCCGCGGCCGGCAGACGTCGAGCGGGTCGATTTCGCATCGTGAACCGGCTGATGAAGCGCGTTCTGGACGTCACGTTGTCGGGCGTCGGCCTCATCGTCTCGTCCCCTGTGTGGCTGGCGATCGCGACCGCCATCAAGGTCGACAGTCCGGGTCCGGTGTTCTACGGACAGAGGCGTGTCGGCGAGGGCGGACGCCATTTCCGGGTGCTGAAGTTCCGGTCGATGATTGCGGACGCGGAGCGCGGTGTCGGACCGCTGCAGGCGTCCACCCACGACCGCCGGATTACCCGCGGGGGAGGACTGCTGCGCGCCACGGCGATGGACGAGCTGCCGCAGCTCTGGAACATCTTCGCCGGCGACATGAGCTTCGTCGGCCCTCGTCCGCTGCGGCCGGGCGAGATCGAAGTGCGCGGCGACGGACAGCTGCTCCGGCTGGATCAGATTCCCGGCTACGAAGAGCGACACGGCGTCAGGCCGGGGCTGACCGGG
>DASQHH010000102.1:0-9839 GCA_035632195.1 Vicinamibacterales bacterium | reverse complement strand
TCAAAGCCGCCGATCACCTGTCGCAGGAGACCTCGCTTGTCGTCACGGGCACCGTCCGTGCCGATACCCGTGCACCAAGCGGCTACGAGATCGACGTCAAGTCGCTCGAGATCGTCGGCGAGTCGCACGACTACCCGATTACGCCGAAGGAGCACGGCGTCGACTACCTGCTCGATCGCCGCCACCTCTGGATCCGCAGCGAGCGGCAGGCCGCGATCCTCCGCGTGCGCCACGAAATCATCAACGCGGTCCGCGACTTCTTCAACACCCGCGGTTTCATCCTCGCCGACACGCCAATTTTCACGCCGGCCGCCTGCGAAGGCACCACGACCCTGTTTCCAGCGCAGTACTTCGAGGAGACGACGGCGTACCTCACGCAGAGCGGGCAGCTGTACAACGAGGCGAACGCGATGGCGCTCGGCCGCGTGTACTGCTTCGGCCCCACGTTCCGCGCCGAAAAGTCGAAGACGCGCCGCCATCTGACCGAGTTCTGGATGGTGGAACCCGAGGTCGCGTACGCCACTCTCGACGACGTGATGAACCTCGCCGAGGACCTCATCGTCGAGGTCGTCGCGCGTGTGCTCGACCGCCGCGCGCGCGAACTGAAGGTTCTCGAGCGGGACACGGCAAAGCTCGAATCCGTGAAGAAGCCGTTCCCGCGGATGTCGTACGACGACGCGGTCAGGACGCTCCAGGCAAAAGGGCTTCCAATCGAGTGGGGAGGCGACTTCGGCGGCCCGGACGAAACGGCGCTCTCGGAGCAGTTCGACCGGCCGGTGATGGTGCACCGCTACCCCGCGGCCGTGAAGGCGTTTTACATGAAGCCCGATCCGCAGCGGCCCGATCTGGCGCTCGGCGTGGACGTGCTCGCGCCCGAGGGCTACGGCGAGATCATCGGCGGCGGCGAGCGCCTGGCCGATCTCGAACTGCTCCTGCGCCGCATCAAGGAGCACGACCTTCCGCAGGAAGCGTTCGAGTGGTACCTCGATCTGCGCCGCTACGGCACGGTGCCGCACGGCGGCTTCGGAATGGGGATCGAGCGGGTCGTGTCGTGGATCTGCAAGCTCGAACACGTCCGCGAGACCATTCCGTATCCCCGGATGCTGTACCGCCTGTACCCATGAAGATCGGACTCGTCTCGCTCGGCTGCCCGAAGAACCTCGTCGATTCCGAGGTCATGCTCGGCCTCGCAAAGCAGGCCGGGCACGAGTTGACCACCGACGCCGCGAGCGCCGACGTCCTCGTCGTCAACACGTGCGCGTTCATCGACAAGGCGAAGCAGGAGTCGATCGACACCATCCTCGAGATGGCGCAGCACAAGACCAGCGGCTCGTGCCGCCGCCTCGTGGTCACCGGGTGCATGGCGGAGCGCTACCGCGACGAGCTCAGGAAGGAGATTCCGGAAATCGACGCGGTCCTCGGCACGAGCGAGGTGCCGGAGATCGTCGGAGCCATCAACGGAGGTTCGCACCCGCTGACGTTTCACAGACACGCGGGTCGCGCCGCGCCGACCTACATCTACGACGCGGACACGCCGCGGTACTTTGCCACGCCGAAGCACTACGCGTACGTCAAAGTCGCGGAAGGCTGCGACTACAAGTGCGCGTTCTGCATCATCCCGACGCTGCGCGGCAGCTACCGCAGCCGACCGGCCGACTCGATCGTCCGCGAGGCGCGCGCGCTCGCGGACCGCGGTGTCAAGGAACTGCTCCTGATCTCGCAGGACACGACGTTCTACGGCGTCGACCGCGGCGAGCGAGGCGCTCTCGCGCGGCTGCTGCGCGAGCTGAACCGCGTCGACGGCCTGGAATGGATCCGACTCCTGTATCTGTACCCCACCACGATCGACGTGGCAATGCTGGACGCCATGGCGGAGTGCGAAAAGGTCTGCAAGTACATCGACCTGCCGCTGCAGCACGCCTCCGACGGCGTGCTCAAGCGAATGAAACGCCCGGGGACGCGCCGGTCGTACGACGACCTGCTGTCGCGCATCCGCAGCCGCGTGCCCGGCGTGGCGCTCCGGACAACATTCATTGTCGGCTTCCCCGGCGAGACCGAGGACGATGCCGATCAGCTGACCGGATTCATCTCCGACCATGCGTTCGACCATGTCGGAGTCTTTACGTATTCGCACGAAGAAGGAACCTCGGCGTTCGGTCTGGCGGACGACGTGCCTGCGGCGGCCAAAAACGCGCGCCAGCGCCGCGTCATGGCGCTGCAGAAGCGGCTCATCAGCAAACGACAGCAGAGTCGCATCGGAGAGCGCACCCGCGTCATGGTCGACGGCCCCTCCTCCGACCACGAGCTCGTCGTCCGCGGCCGTCTCGCGACGCAGGCGCCCGATATCGATGCCTCGGTCTTCCTGACCGAATGCGACCCGGCGACCCTGCGGGCCGGCAGCGTCGTCGAGGTCGAGATCGTCGGCGCAAAGGATTACGATTTGATTGCGCGGCCTGCCCAGAGCGAGCGCTGATATCACGCGAGTCGAAGGGTGCTATAATTTGTGATTCGGAGCCTGGTGTAAGGACCGAGTGGGCGTGTGCCCACTTTTTTTGTTTAGGGGTCATGAAACGCGACGGACACGGGGCGGACGGCGCTCCGGGACTGAGTCTCGAAGCGGTGAGCGCGATGGCCCGACGCGTCGCCGCCGGCTACGGACTCGAGATCTTCGACGTGCAGTTCCGGCGTGAAGCGTCGGGCATGGTCCTGCGAGTACAGATCGATCGGCCGGGTCCCGCGTCGAGCGCCGAAGACAGCGTCAGCGTCGAGGATTGCGCGCACGTGAGCCGCGATTTGAGCGCGATGCTCGACGTCGAGGACGTAATTCCGACGGCGTACACGCTCGAGGTTTCGTCCCCCGGACTCGACCGTCCGCTGCGATCGCCGGACGACTACCGGCGATTCACGGGCCGGCGCGCGAAGGTGGTGATGCGCGAGCCCGTAGACCGGCAGTCGTTCTTCAAAGGGAAGATCGGCGGCGTCGAGGCGGACACGCTCGTCATCGAAACGGACGACGGCAGGCAACACCGCGTGCCGATGAACGTCATCACGCGGGCGAATTTGGAGATCGAGTTCTAACCGGATTGAACAATGTCGAATCCACTGCAGCAGACGATCGAAGCGCTGGCGAAGGAAAAGGGGATCGAGCCCGACGTCGTCATCAGCGCGATCGAAGAAGCGGTCGCTACCGCCTCGCGCAAGTACTACAAGACCGGCGAGAACCTGAAGACGCGGTTCAACACTGATACCGGACAGGTCGACCTGTTCGCGCTGAAGACGGTGGTGGAGGAGGTCGCGAATCCGGCGACCGAGATCGGCCTCAATGAGGCGCGGGAGATGTACCGCCCCATCTACGGCGACGACGTCGCGAACAGCATCGAGCTCGGCGACGAGATGGAGTTCCCGAAGCCGACCGAGGTGCTGGGACGGATCGCCGCGCAGACCGCCAAACAGGTCATTTTCCAGAAGGTCCGCGAGGCCGAGCGCGAGCACGTCTTCGCCGAGTACAACGATCGGATCGGCGAGGTCGTCAACGGCACCATCAAGCGCTTCGAGAACGGCGACATCATCCTCGAGGTCGGCCGCATCGAGGCGGTGCTTCCGCGGAAAGAGCAGTCCCGCGCGGAGAGCTACACGCCGGGCGACCGTGTGCGGACGGTGATCAAGGGCGTGAACCGAAGCGCCAAAGGTCCGCAGATCGTGCTGTCGCGGACCGACCCCGCGCTGCTCATCAAACTGTTCGAGCAGGAAGTGCCGGAAATCTACGACGGCACCGTGATGATCCGCGGCGCCGTCCGGGAGGCCGGCGATCGCGCGAAGGTCGCCGTCTACTCGCGCGAGCGCGACGTCGATCCGGTCGGCGCCTGCGTCGGCATGAAAGGCACGCGCGTGCAGTCGATCATCCGCGAGCTGCGCGGCGAGAAAATCGACATCGTCGAATGGTCGGAGGATGCCGTCGCGTTCGTGACCAATGCGCTCAGCCCCGCGAAAGTGCAGCGCGTGTCGATCGTCGACGACAAGGAGCGCGTGGTCGAGGTCGTCGTCGAGGACAAGCAGCTGTCGCTCGCGATCGGCAAGAAAGGCCAGAACGTGCGGCTCGCGGCAAAGCTGACCGGGTGGCGCATCGACATCAAGAGCGAAGAGGAAAAGCGCCGCGAAGTCGAGGCACAGTTCGGTTCACTCGAGATTCCGGGCGAACCATCGGCCGACGACCTGTCCGCCGACGCCGGCGCGGCGAAGGCGGAGGCCGAAGCCGGCGGAGAACAACCGGCTGAGGCGAAGGCGGATGGCATCGAGGACGCGCAGGCCGGCGACGTGCCGGTGCCGTACACGCTGGCCGGAGTCGGCGAAAAGACGGTCCGGAAGCTGGTCGAGGCCGGGCTGACGACGCAGGAGGCGGTCGCCGCCGCCGGCGTCGAGCAGCTCGCGCAGATTCCCGGCATCGGCGACAAGACCGCACAGAAGATTCTCGCCGCGGCGCGCGGCGAAACCGAAGCGTAGCGCAGGCCTCAGGCCTGCCCATTGAGGTAGACGTTTGGCAACCGTTCGGATTTACAAGGTCGCGGAACTGCTCAACACGACGAGCCAGGAAGTGACCGCGCTGCTGAAGCGCGATCACGGCATCGAGGTGAAGAGCGCATCGAGCACGATCGAAGAGGTCGTCGCCCGCCAGTTCGTCGACCGTCTCGCAAAGCAGCGCCATATCACGCTGCCGTCCGGCGACATCTTCGCCGAGACGCCGGTCGTGAAGCCGAAGGGCAAGGCGGCGCCGTCGAAGAAAGCTCCGGAGCCGCCGAAGCCGGCCGCGCCGATGCTGCCGCCGCCGAGGCTCGTGAAGACCGCGAAGCCGGCTGCCGCGCACGTGGAAGCGCCGCCTGCGGTTGCGCCGGAGCCCGTCGAGCCGGCGTCGATTCCCGAACGGGTCGAGCGAGTCGAGCCGCCGCCCGTCGCTGAGGCGCCAGCCCCCGTCGAAGCCGCGCCGGTCGAAGCGCCACCCGTTGAACCGCCGGTGAAGGAGCCCGCGCCTGCGGAGCAGGCACCGATCGCCGCCGCGCCGGCCGTCGAGCTGCCGCCTGCGCCGAAGCCGCCGACGCCGGGCCGCGTAGTGCCGCCGACGCTGCGGCTGCGCATCGAGGAACAGCGTCCGTCGACGCCGACGCCGCCGCTGCCGACGACTGCTGCGCCCCGGACGGCGCCGCGGCTGGCGCCGCGCGTCGCGCCGAAAGTGGAGCGGCCCGCGATCCCGACGACGGCGCGGCCCGGTGCGGGCGGCGCGGCGGGACAGACGGGAAGCGCTGCCCCACGTACCGCGGCCCAGCCGCTCGCGGCCCGTGCAGGAGCGCCGGGTGCGCGTCCGTCATACCCGGTCACACGTCCGCCGATGGGCGGGCCTCGTCCGCTTCCGTCACAGCCGATTCGCACTCAGCAGCCGGGCACGCGTCCGCCGCAGCCAGGCTATCCGCAGCGTCCAGGCATGCCGCCGCGGCCGCCGTTCGGGCCGCCGCGTCCAGCGGGCGTGAGCCGCCCGGCCGGGCCGCGCCGCGAACAGCCGCGTCCCGTCGCTCAGGCTCCGGCGGCGCCGCCGCCGGTGTCGCGCACGATCACGTTCGCCGAAGGCATGACGGTGAAGGACCTTGCCGACAAGCTCGAAGTGAAGGTCAACGTGCTGCTCGGCAAGCTGCTGATGAAGGGGCTGCGTCTCACGATCAACTCGACGCTCGATCCCGAGACGGCCTCCATGATCGCGCTCGAGTTCGGCGCGGAAGTCCAGATGCGCAGCTTCGAGGAGGAGCTGATCGAGACGGGCCAGGAAGAAACGAAGGCGGAGGACGTCGTCACGCGCGCGCCGGTCGTCACCGTGATGGGCCACGTCGACCACGGCAAGACGAGCCTGCTCGACGCGGTGCGTGAAACGCGCGTCGCCGAACGCGAAGCCGGCGGCATCACCCAGCACATCGGCGCATATCACGTCACGATCAACAAGCGCGACATCGTATTCCTCGACACGCCGGGCCACGAGGCGTTCACCCTGATGCGCGCCCGCGGCGCAAAGGTCACCGACATCGTCATTCTCGTCGTCGCGGCCGACGACGGCGTGATGCCGCAGACGAAGGAAGCGATCGACCACGCCAAGGCGGCGAACGTGCCGATCATCGTGGCGATCAACAAGGTCGACAAGCCGAACGCCAATCCCGAGAAGGTCAAGCGCGAGCTCACCGATCTGGGCCTGATGCCGGAGGAGTGGGGGGGCCAGACCGTCACGGTCGAAGTGTCGGCGAAGAAGAAGCAGAACATCGAACTGCTCCTCGAAATGGTGCTCCTCGTGAGCGACATCGGGGAGCTGAAGGCGAACCCGAAGCGCCATGCGTCGGGAACCGTCCTCGAGGCAAAACTCGACAAGGGTCGCGGTCCCGTCGCGACCGTGCTCGTGCAGGACGGCACTCTGCGCGTCGGCGACACGTTCATCGCCGGGCCCATCGTCGGCCGCGTCCGCGCGCTCATCGACGACCGCGGGCGGTCCGCGAAGGCCGCCGGACCGTCGACGCCCGTCGAAGTTCTCGGCCTCGGCGGGCTTCCGCAGCCGGGCGACCTGTTCCAGGTCGCAGACGCCGCGAAGGCGCGGCAGATCGCCACGTTCCGCGAGGAGCAGGCGAAGACGCGCGCGCTCGGCGCGAAAGGCGGGCGCCTTACGCTCGAGTCGCTCCAGGCGCAGATCGCCGAAGGCGGCATGAAAGAGCTTCCGATCATCATCAAGGCCGACGTGCAGGGCTCGGCCGAAGTGCTGGCGGACACGCTGACGAAGCTGTCGGACGACAAGGTCAAGATTCGCATCATTCACGCGGGCGTCGGCGCGGTGAACGAGTCCGACGTGCTGCTCGCGTCGGCGTCGAATGCCATCATCATCGCGTTCAACGTCCGGCCGGACCGGAACGCCGAAGAGATCGCCACGCGCGAGCGCGTCGAGATCCGCGCGCACTCGGTCATTTACAACGTCACTGACGAGATGAAGAAGGCGATGGTCGGGCTCCTCGAGCCGACGTTCAAGGAAGTGCGCCTCGGTATCGCAGACGTCCGCAACACCTTCAAGGTGCCGAAATACGGAACGATTGCCGGCTGCATGGTGACCGAGGGGCGCATCACGCGCGCCGGCGACACCCAGGCGCGGCTGGTCCGCGACCACGTGGTCGTCTACGAAGGCAAGATCGGATCGCTGCGGCGCTTCAAGGACGACGTCAGCGAGGTCAAATCGGGCTTCGAATGCGGCATCGGCTTCGAGAAATTCAACGACATCAAGATCGGCGATGCGATTGAAGTATTCAAGAACGAGCGGGTGCAGATCACGGAGTAAATGGTCGTCGGACTGTTCAGCGTCGAGCTGCACGTGCCCGGGAGTCAGTCCCTCAAGGAGAAGCGGATGGTCCTGCGGCGGATCAAGGACCGTCTCAAGAAGTTCAACGTGGCCGTATCCGAAGTCGAACATCACGATCTCTGGCAGCGCGCGGGGCTGGCGGTCGTGACCGTCAGCACCGATGAAGCCCACGCCGACCGCGAGCTCGCCGCCGTCGCCGACGAAATCGAGCGCGTCGAGCCCGGACTCATCACGCGGACCGACGTCGAGTTCCTCACCTGACATGTCACAAGGATCGCGGCCGAACCGGGTGGCGGATCAAATCCGCAGCGAGCTCGCGAATCTGGTCGCGCGCGAGGTCCACGACCCGGGCATCGGATTCGTCACGTTCACGCGCGTCCAGATGACGCCGGACCTTCAGCTGGCCCGCGTCTACTACACGGCGCTGGGGACAACGGGGTCGGATGCGAACGCGAAGGCGAACACCGCCCGGGCGCTCGAACGCGCCTCGTCCTTCCTGCGGCGGCGCATCGGTCAGACGCTGCGGCTGCGCCGGACCCCGACGCTGTCCTTCCTTTACGACGAGTCGATCGCCGGTCAGGATCGCGTCGAGCAGCTGTTGAACGAGCTCCACGCATCGCCGGACGCCGACGCCCCTTCTCCCGATGACGACGACTCCTGACGCCGCGCTGTCCCGAGTGGCCGCCGCCATCCGCGAGCGGCAGCGGTTCGTCATTTCGTCTCACGCCAGGCCGGACGGCGACTCGATCGGATCATCGCTCGCGATGGCGTACGCGCTCCGGGCGATGGGCAGGCACGTCGAGGTGGTCATGGGAGACGCCGCACCCCCGCCGCTGATGCAGTTCCCGGGCGTGGCGGACATCCGCGTCGCGCCGCACGTCCAGGGAGAATTCGACGCCGCTCTGATCATGGAGTGCGGCGATCTTGCCAGGACGGGCGTCGCTGGTCTGGATCGGTTCTTCGTCGTCAACATCGATCACCATCCCGGCAACACGGGCTACGGGGCGCTGCAGTGGTTCGACCCGTCCGCCGCGGCGCTCGGCGAGATGGTCTTCGATCTCGTCCGCGCGCTCGACGCGCCGTTGAACCGCGAGGTCGCGACCCACGTCTATCTGGCCATCCTCACCGACACCGGATCGTTTCATTACTCGAGCATCTCGCCGCGGACGTTCGACATCTGCGCCCAGTGCCTCGAGGCCGGCGTCGATCCGGTTCTCGTCGCGCGGAACGTCTACGACAGCAACAACATGGGCCGGCTGAAGCTGTTCGGCGCTGTGTTGAGCGCGATGCAGATCGACGCCACCGGGCGCATCGCAATCGTCTACCTCGATCACGAGATGGCACGCGCGGCGGGCGGCACGTACGACGACACCGAAGGTCTCATCAATCTCCCGCTGACCGTGAAGGAAATCCAGGCGGTCGTCTTCTTCAAGCACATCGAGGGTCAGAACTACCGCGTCAGCATGCGGTCCAAGGGCGACATCGACATCGGCGCCGTCGCGAAGGAGTTCAAGGGCGGCGGCCACAAGAACGCGGCCGGCTGCAACGCCTCGGGGCCCATCGCGTCGCTGCGGGCGACTTTCGTCGAGAAGATTCAGCGCGCCGTCGCAGTCGCCACGTGACATCCGGCCGTGATTAGCGGTCTGCTCGTGATCGACAAGCCGTCCGGTCCGACGAGCCACGACGTCGTCTCCCGAATCCGCCGCGCGCTGCACGAGAAACGGGTCGGCCACACCGGGACGCTGGACCCGCTCGCGACCGGCGTCCTTCCGCTCGTTCTCGGACGCGCGACGAGGCTAGCGCGGTTCCTGAGCGGCAGCGACAAGACCTATGAGGCGGTGATCACGCTCGGGGTGGCGACCGAGACGGGCGACGCCGAAGGCGCGCCGATCGCCGGCGCGATCGTCGGCACGATGCCGGAGCGAGCCGCAATCGATCGCGCGCTCGATGCGTTCCGCGGGACGTTCCTCCAGCAGCCACCGGCGCATTCCGCGAAGAAGATCGGCGGCACGCGCAGCTACGAGCTCGCGCGCCGGGCTCTGCAGGAGCCCGTGCTGCCGAATCCGGTGGCGGTATGCGCCCGCAGGATTGAGCTCCTGCGGGTCGACGCCGCGCTGGTCGCGATTCGGCTGGAATGTTCCGCCGGCTTTTACGTCCGGGCGCTTGCCCGCGACCTCGGAGAGCGCCTGGGCGTCGGCGCACATCTCGCTGCGTTGCGCCGGACGTGGGCCGCAGGTTACGGTCTCGATGCGGCAGTCACGCTGGCTGACGCCGAGGGCGATCCTGCCAGGACGGTGGCCGCCGTTGTCGGCATGGGCAGCATGTTGCCTCAATATCCGGCCGTCACGCTTTCCTCCGACGACGTCCGGCGGGCCCTCAACGGACGAGACATTCGTGGGCCGCGATCGCCGCTGGTCCGCCTCCTCGACCCGGTCGGTGAGCTCGTCGGTATCGCTGAGCCGGCGGGCAC
>DASQHH010000101.1:0-3986 GCA_035632195.1 Vicinamibacterales bacterium | reverse complement strand
GATTACACGCCTGGCGCGCGCCTACAACACGGTGATTCCGCCGTCGGGCAAGGTGCTCTCGGGCGGCCTGGATTCGAACGCGCTGCAGAAGCCGAAGCGCTTCTTCGGCGCCGCACGGAATATCGAAGAAGGCGGCTCGCTGACCATCATGGCCACCGCGCTCGTCGATACCGGGTCGCGCATGGACGACATCATCTTCGAGGAGTTCAAGGGCACCGGCAACATGGAGATCCATCTCGACCGGAAGCTCACCGACAAACGCGTGTTCCCGTCGATCGAACTGCAGAAGAGCGGCACGAGGAAGGAAGAGCTGCTAATCCCGAAGGACGACCTCAATCGCATCTGGGTGCTGCGCAAGGTGCTCGGTCCGCTGTCGCCGGTGGAGGCGATGGAGCTGCTGCTGGACAAGATGGGCAAGACCAAGTCGAATTCCGATTTCCTCGCATCGATGCAGAAGGGTTAGACGCGAACAATGGCCAACATCAAGGTGAGACAGAACGGTCCCTACCTCGTCGAGGGCGACGATGTCACGCTCGTCGACTGGAACGGCAACGCGTACACGATTCCGAAGCGTCCGTTCGCGCTCTGCCGCTGCGGCGGCTCGACGAACAAGCCGTTCTGCGACGGCACGCATTCGCGCACGGGATTCCAGGCGGCGGAGGCGGCGGTTCCGGGCAGCGGCGAGAAGCCCGCACAGTAAGCGCGGCCGCAACGCATGGCGAGCGCTGCGCGCGACGGATCGGCGGAGCGTCATCGATCTGCTGAATGAGATCGCCGTCGATGCGCGGATCGCGTGGTTCGTCGGGACCGGCGCAATCCGCAATCGTCAATCCGCAATCCGCAATGCTTTATTTGATCTCCGTCTGCGTCGTCTTCACCGGGCCCATGCCCATGATCTGGACGATCACGTCTTCGGTGCCCGGCTTCGAACCGTCGTAGTGGTGATAACCGGCTGGATGGAACATCACGCCGCCGGCTTTGATCGGCACCGCCGTCTCCGGTGCGAACTTGTCGCCTTCGCCCGTCCACCACGTGCCCTTGATCACGGTGACGTAGCGATCCTGATCGTGGAAATGCGGGTGACTCATCGTCCCGGCCTTGAAGTGATTCCGGACGATGTACATCCCCGGCTTGTTCGGGTCGCCGAACAGCGTCACGTTGCCGTCGCTGTAGGCTTCTTCCGGCTGCAGCCGTTTGTGATCCGCGCTCATCAGTGCTTTGTTCGGCGGCGGCTGCGTGGGGTCCTGTCCGCGAACCACGCACGGAACGGCGAGCAGAATCGCGGCGAGCCAGTAGGCTGATTTCATCGGCTTCTCCTGTCGGCGGAGATAATAACGCAGTGCGGCGCCCGCCGATCGTCTCCGTCGTCCTCGCCGGTTTTGCGGCCTTTCTTGATCTCTACGCGACGCAGCCGCTGCTGCCGATGCTGGCGCGAACATTTGGCGCGTCTGCGCTGGCGGTCAGCCTGACGATCACCGCGCCGACGGTCGCGGTGGCCCTGACGGCGCCGTTCATCGGCATCGTGGCGGATCGCATCGGCCTTCGCCGCGTCATCGTGATGTCCGCGTTCGCGCTCACGGTCGCGACGGCGCTGGCCTCGACCTCATCGTCGCTGGCGCAGCTCGTCTTCTGGCGGTTCGTGCAGGGCATCGCGACACCGGGGATCGTCGCGAGCACCGTGGCGTACGTGCACGAGGTCTGGCCGCCGTCGCACGCCGGCCGGGCGACCGGCGCTTACATGAGCGGCACCATCGTCGGCGGCTTCATCGGCCGGGCGACCGCGGGGCTGACGGCCGCTGCCGGCGACTGGGCGGCGGCGTTCGTCTGGCTGGCCGTGCTGAACGCCCTCACCGCGGTCGCGCTCTGGATGTGGCTCCCGGATGAACGTCAGACCACGAAGGCGCGTAGACACGAAGAACATCTTGTACACGACAAGCTTCGTGTCCTCGCGTCTACGTGGCTTTCCCGCGCGTGGCTCCCGACACGCGATCTGTTCCGAAACCCGCCCCTCGTCGCGACGTTCGCCGTCGGCTTCTGCGTCCTGTTCACGCAGGTCGCGATGTTCACCTACGTGACGTTCCATCTCGCTGCGCCGCCGTTCGACTTGACCACTCGCGCGCTCGGCTGGCTGTTCGCCGTCTATCTCATCGGGGCCCTGGTGACCCCGGTCGGCGGGCAATGGATCGACGCATACGGCCATCGTTTCGGCATCGTGGCGGCGACGGCGCTCGGCGGCGCCGGCACATTGTTGACCCTCGTGCCGTCGGTGCCGTTCATCGTCGCCGGCCTTGCGCTGACCGCGTCGGGCGTATTCCTGGGGCAGGCGACGACGAACAGCCACATCGGCGCCGTCACGACGCGGGATCGCGCGCTCGCCGTCGGCGTGTATTCGACGTTCTACTATGCGGGCGGCACCGTCGGATCGGCGCTCCCGGCCGCCCTGTGGACTGCCGGCGGCTGGCCGGCGTGCGTGGCGCTCGTCGTCGTCGTGCAGTTGGCCGGCGTCGTCATCGCGATGACCTGCTGGAAGGGTGAACGCGCGGGCGGCCGGCCGGCGATGGAACCGATCGTCTAGCGGGGTGGCGCCGTCGGCGCATCGATGGGCGGGAGCGGCGTCTTCTCCGGCGACTCGGTTGCCGGCGGCAGGGCGAGGATGGTTCGCAGCTCATCGCCTTCCATCACCTCGACGTCGAGCAGCCGGCGCGTCACTTTCTCCAGCTGATCGCGGTTCCCGGTCAGAATCTCGCGCGCCCGTTCGTGCGCCTCCGTCAGGATGCGCTTGATCTCGGAGTCGATCTTCTCGGCGGTGTGCTCCGCGTACAGACCGCGTTCCTGCGGCATCGGGATGTCCAGGAACTTCGCGCGTTTGTTGCCGTCGTAATTGACGGCGCCCAGCGCGTCGCTCATGCCGTATTCGGTGACCATCGAGCGCGCGATATCCGTCGCGCGCTGCAGGTCGTTGTGCGCGCCCGTGGAGATTTCGCCGATTGCGATCTCCTCGGCCGTCCGGCCGCCGAGCAGGACGGCGAGCTCGCTCTGGAGGTCGCTGCGTTGCATCAGGTAGCGATCCTCGAGCGGCAGGTGCATGGTGTAGCCGAGCGCTCCGAATCCACGATGGACGATCGAGATCTTGTGCACCGGGGCCACGCCCGGCACCATGCTGGCGACAATCGCGTGTCCCGACTCGTGATACGCGACGATCTCGCGCTCCTTCTGGCTCATGACGCGTTTCTTCTCGAGTCCGGCGATCAGACGCTCGACCGCGTTCTGAAAGTCCTTCATCCCGACCGAAGTCTTTTCGGCGCGCGCGGCGAGGAGCGCCGCCTCGTTCACGAGGTTCGCAAGGTCGGCGCCGGCGAAACCCGCCGTCTGCGCGGCGATGATCTGCAGGTTCACATCGTCGGCGACCTTCACGCCTTTGACGTGAATCCGAAGAAGTACACGAGTCTCGGCGGTCGGATCCCGAAGGGCGTGCTGCTGGTCGGACCGCCGGGCACGGGCAAGACGCTGCTCGCCCGCGCGGTCGCCGGCGAGGCGCACGTGCCGTTCTTCTCGCTCAGCGGATCGGAGTTCGTCGAGATGTTCGTCGGCGTGGGCGCCGCCCGCATCCGCGATCTGTTCCAGCAGGCCGAAGCCAAAGCGCCGTGCATCGTCTTCATCGACGAGCTCGACGCGCTCGGCAAAGCCCGCGTGCAGAGCCCGCTCGGCACGCACGAGGAGCGCGAGCAGACGCTGAATCAGCTGCTCGCGGAGATGGACGGCTTCGATTCCCGCAAGGGCGTCATCATCATGGGCGCGACCAACCGTCCGGAGGTCCTCGATCCCGCGCTGCTGCGCCCGGGGCGTTTCGACCGGCGCGTGGTGGTAGGACTGCCCGACGTTCGCGGCCGCGAAGAAGTGCTCCGCGTGCACGTGAAGAAAGTGCCGGTCGCGGACGATGTGAACCTCAATGTGCTGGCTCGCGGAACTCCGGGCTTCAGCGGGGC
>DASQHH010000100.1:0-4289 GCA_035632195.1 Vicinamibacterales bacterium | reverse complement strand
TACACCAGCTTGTCCGGGTCGATCTTCCAGTCGAGGCCGACCTTCGGGTTGACGCCGCTGTCGGTTCCGGAAGTCGTCGGATCAGTGATCCTCGGGCCACCGAATGCGATGCCTTCGAGGTACCCGCCGGTGGTCGTCTTGATCTGGTACGCGCGCAGGCCGACCGTCCCCTTCAGCTTGTCGGTGAACTGGTACGACAGCTCGCCGTAGACGGCCGGCTCGCTGACCTTGGTCTGGTAGTCCTGACCAAAGATCTCGTCGGGATTTGCCGGGTTCACCGGAATCGGCAGGCCCGGGACGCCCTGCACGACGAAGCCGCCTGTCTGGCTGATGCCCGGCGCCATCGCCGGGAGGTAATAGCCCGCGTACGGCACTCGACCACGCGTATCAGAGTAGTAGAGCCCGGCAACCAGCTGCCACGGACCCTGAAAGTTCGACGTGAAGCGAAATTCCTGCACGAAGCGGTGGATCTGCTTGATCTCCCGGATGCCCGACGCGATCGGCACCGCATGATAAAGCGGAGTGTTCGGGTTATTGACGTCGCCGAGCGGAATTCCATCGAACGGCGCGAGCAGGTTTTGCCACAGGAAGTCGGTCTCGTCCTCGGTCTCATCGACGGTGCGATCGAAGTAGCTGCTCGAAGAGAGGAACGTGCCCGCCGTGCCGTCATACTTGACACCGACCGAGAACAACGTCCAGGCGTCGGTCGAGCTCTCCGGAACATCGAAGAACCGGTATTGGACGAAACTTGACGGCGTCATGCTGACGACCGGCGGTGTCGGCGGTGGCGGCGCCTGATAGCTGCCGACATCCGAGTAGAGGAAGCCGTTCGCATCCGACTTCTGGTACATCAGGCGCGGGGTGATCGTCAGTGCGTCACCGACCTTGATCAGCAGGGTGCCCGACCCGCCATAGCTGTTGACCTGCCCGACGTTGTTGAGCGTTGTCGTCGGCAGGTTGCCGAGGTTGGTCGGGTCCGCCAACGGTGGGATGTTGGCGGCGTCGGCCGGATTCGTCAGGAACCGGCGCTGGAAGAATCCCGCGTCGTGCTCGTAGAAGCCGACGAAACGCGCTGCCATCATGTCGTTCAACGGAACGTTGATGGCCGCGTCGACGCCGTAGTTGTCGGAATTGGTGTGCGATGTCTTCGAGCCGCTGAACGTCACGCGTCCGTTGACGCCGTCGAACGTCGGCTGCTGCGTGATCATGCGCACCGTGCCTCCCATCGAGCGGGCGCCATAGAGGGTCCCCTGGGGACCACGCAGCACCTCAATGCGCTGGATATCGAGCACGCGCGGATCGATCGAGTCCGGGACCGGCGTCTCGTCGATGTAGAAGCCGGTCGTACCGTCACCCGAGACGCCGCGGATCGAGATCGTGCGCGCCGTGCCCGATCCGTCACCGGTGTTCGAGAACGCGAGGTTTGGAACCTGACCGGCGTAGTCGAAGAACGTCGCCACGGCCTTCTGGTCGAGCGCGGCCGCGTTGAGTGCGGTGATGGACAGGGGGACGGACTGCAGGTTCTCGACGCGCTTCTGCGCGGTGACGACGATTTCCTCGAGCGCCCCGCCCGGCGCCGTCTGTGCCACGGCCGCTCCGCCGAAAGCGAGCCCGCTGACTGCCAACACGGCGTGTAGTTTGGCCATTGCAAGTCCCCCTGTGATGCTTCTTCGAACGGCGCTTCTTGATTCAACGGTAATAGCGCAGACCCGGCGCGTCAACGGCGCACCGCAATCAGAAGCGCGCTATCGACTGCGACGATCGATGACGCGCCGCGCCTTCCCGACCGAGCGCTCGAGCGCGCCCGCGTCGACCACCTTGACGTGCACGCTGACGCCCACGGACGACTTGACGTGGTGTGCGAGCTCGCGGGCGGCTGATTCGCGGGCCGCGCCGCCGGCCGGCGCCCCGTGCGGCCACTCGACGTTGACCGTGAGCGAGTCGAGGTGGCCCTCGCGCTCGACTTCGAGCAGGTAGGTCGGTGCGAACACCCGCTCGTTCAGGATGATCTCCTCGATTTGGCTCGGAAACACGTTCACGCCTCGGATGATCAGCATGTCGTCGGTACGGCCGTTGATCCGGCCGAGGCGGCGCATCGAGCGCGCGGTCGGCGGGAGCAAGCGCGTGCGATCCCGGGTGCGGTAGCGGATCACCGGCAGCGCCTCCTTGGTCAGTGAGGTCAGGACCAGCTCGCCCTCCTCGCCCTCGGGCAGCACGGCACCGGAATCGGGGTCGACGATTTCCGGGTAGAAGTGGTCTTCCCAGAGCACGAGCCCGTCCTTGGTCTCGACGCACTCGTTCGCGACACCCGGCCCCATGACCTCCGACAGCCCGTAGATGTCGACGGCGTCGATGCCCATGCGCTGCTCAATCTCGTGGCGCATGGCGCCCGTCCAGGGCTCGGCACCGAAGATGCCGACACGCAGCGAACAGCCGCGCGCGTCGAGGCCGCGCCGCTCGAATTCCTCGGCGATCGTCAGCATGTAGGAAGGCGTGACCATGATCACGTGCGGCTGAAAGTCGAGGATCAGCTGGACCTGCTTCTCTGTCTGGCCGCCCGACATCGGTACGACGCTGCACCCGAGTCGCTCGGCGCCGTAGTGCGCGCCAAGGCCTCCGGTGAAGAGTCCGTAGCCGTAGGCAACGTGCACGATGTCGCCCGGTCGTCCGCCGGCGGCATAGATCGAGCGGGCAACGAGGCCTGACCACGTCTCGATGTCGCGCCGCGTATAACCGACGACCGTGGGCTTCCCCGTCGTTCCGCTCGAGGCGTGAATGCGCACGACGTCCTCGCGCGGCACGGCAAACAGGCCAAACGGATAGTGGTCGCGCAGATCGCTCTTGTTGAGGAACGGGAACCGCGCCAGGTCCGAGAGTTCGCGCAGGTCGTCCGGATGCACGCCGGCCTGGTCGAAGACCTTGCGGTAGTGCTCGACGTTGCGGTACGCATGGTTGACCGACCAGCGCAGTCGCTCGATCTGCAGCGCCGTGAGCTCGTCGCGGCTCGCCGATTCGATCGGATCCAGTCCGCGCGGCGCTGCGGCCCTGCGAGTGTGATCGCTCATCCCGCCGTCCCCCCTGCGCGCCGCCCGTCGCAGCGGCGCCGATCGTGCTCACTCCTTCCCGTCGGCCTCCGGAGCGCGTCGGCTACGAACGGCCGCCAGGCCTCGCCTGACGTCGCCCAGCCGGAAGCCCAGGAACTCAAGCGCCAGCGACGCGTCGAAGCTGGGCCCGGCCAGCCGCAGCCAGTTGTTCAACGAATGCTTCGTGAAGCGCACTGCGGTTGCGCTGGTCGCCGCCAGCTGACGTGCGACGCCGAGCGCCGTCGAAACGACTTCCGAGTCATCGACGCAGAGCGCGACGAGACCGATGCGCTCCGCCTCTTCGCCCGACAACGGCTTATTCGTCAAAAGGTAGTAACGCGCCTTCGCAAGCCCGCACAGCAGCGGCCAGATCAGCACCGCGTGGTCGCCGGCGGCAACTCCGAGACGCGTGTGGCCGTCCAAGAGCCGCGCATTCCGGGCCGCGACCGATACGTCCGCGAGCAGAGCGATCGCGAGCCCCGCTCCCACCGCCGTGCCGCGGATCGCGGATACGACGGGACGCGAGCAGTTGACCAGGTTGTAGACAAGATCGCTCGCCTCCTTCCAGACGCGCACGAGCGTCGCCTCGTCCTCGATCATCCGCTCAATCATCGCGAAATCGCCGCCAGACGAGAAGTTCTCACCGGCCCCGCGCACGAGCACTGCGGCAACGGCCGCGTCAAGGTCGATTGCACCCCACACGGAGGCCAGGTCGCCGTGCATGGCCTCGGTCGTCGCGTTGAGCCGGCCCTCGTTCGCGATGATCAGTTCCAGGACGCCTTCGGCGGGCGCGCCGAACTCGAGGCTCGGAAATGCCTGCCGATAGTGTTCAAGGTTGATCGCAGCTGACATGCGGTCACCGCGCCTGGTCCGGAACTGCGTGAACGCTCACCATCGTCAGCACGTCGTAGGCCGCCACCGTTTCACCGTTCTGGTTGGTGATCTCGGTGTCCCAGCGGACCTCGCCCCATCCCTTGTCGGCACGCAGGGACTTCTGCTTGCAGGTCAGGCGCACGCTGATCCGGTCACCGGGTTTCACGGGCTTGACGAAGCGAAGGCTGTCGAGTCCGTAATTGCCGAGCACCGGACCGTAGGCGGGATCGACGAAAAGGCCGGCCGCAGCCGCGATCAGGTAATAACCATGCGCGACGCGGCTGCCGAACAACGGATTGCGCGCCGCCTCGGTGTCGCTCATGTGCGCGTAGA
>DASQHH010000099.1:0-8175 GCA_035632195.1 Vicinamibacterales bacterium | reverse complement strand
CAGGGCGATCGGCGCCGCCAGGATGCTGTCGCGGCACAGGAAGTTGATCTTGAGCTGCATCGGATAGCCGAGCCATCCGACCAGGTCGATGTTGTCCCAGCCTTCCTTGTTGTCGCCGCGCGGCGGATAGTAGTTGATGCGGACGACGTGGCAGAGGTCTTCGTAGAGGTCCGGGTAGAGCTGCGGCTGGAGGATGTAGTCGAGGACCGACTTCTTGCTCTCCTCTTTCGTCTTGAACGACTCCGGATCGTCGAGCACCTCGCCGTCGCGGTTGCCGAGGATATTCGTCGAATACCACCCGTCGACGCCCAGCAGGCGTGCCTTGAGCCCGGGCGCGATGATCGTCTTGAGCAGCGTCTGCCCCGTCTTCAGATCCTTGCCCGCGAGCGGAGACTTCGTGTGCGCGGCGAGCTGGACGAGCGCCGGAATGTCCGCCGTCAGGTTCGGCGCCGCGTTCGCATATGGAATCCCCATCCGGATGGCCGCGTACGCGTAGACCATGCTCGACGGGATGGCGGGATCGTTTTCCTCGAGCGCCCGCTCGAACTTCTCCATCGTCGAATGCGCGGCGCCCTCGGTCATGTAGACCTCCGTGCTGCCGCACCAGATCATGACGAGGCGGGCGAGTCCGTTCTCGTTCTGGAAGCGCTTGATGTCGTCCATCACCTGTTCGGCGAGGTCGCGCTTGTTCTTCCCCTTCTTGACGTTGGGTCCGGTCAGGCGCTTGACGTAGCGCTGGTCGAACACAGCCGGCCACGCGCGGATCTTCTCGAGATCGCCGCGGACCTTGTCGAGCAGCGACGGCTCGAGCACGCCCGCCGTCTTCGCCGCGGTGTAGCAGTCCTCTTCGAAAATGTCCCAGCCGGCAAACACGATGTCGTCGAGCGAGGCGAGCGGGAGGATGTCGCCGATCTTCGGCGATCGGCCCTCGGTCCGCTTGCCGAGACGAATCGTCCCCATCTGCGTCAGCGAACCGATCGGTTTGGCGAATCCTTTGCGAATGGCGCACACGCCGGCGATCGTCGTCGTGCTGACGGCGCCGAGGCCGACCAGCAGCACGCCGAGCCGCCCGCGCGCAGGAGCAATCTCTACGGGAGTGGACATGAATTCTGAACTATATAGCTTTCAGCTTTCAGCTGTCAGCTTGAACTAAGCTCTGGCTTCGATGTTCCTGAAACGCTCCAACCCATTCCAGCTCGTCGTGGCGATGACGAGCGTGAAGATGGGCGACCGGCTGCTGCACGTCGGCTGCGCGAACGGGCCGAGGCTCGGGGCGATCGCGGCAAAAGTCGGGTTGTCCGGGCGCGCGGTCGCGGTGGTGCCTGACGAAGCCTCGTCCGTTCGCGCGCAGGCCGGCGCGGCCGACGCCGGCGTGCTCGTCGACGTGCTGGTGGCGCCGCCGACGAAGCTGCCCGTCGAACCGGCCGATTTCGACGTCGTCGTCGTCGACGACACCGGCGGACTGCTGGGCACAGCCAGCGCGGAAGAGCGCGTCGCGGCCGTCCGCGAATTCCATCGCGTGCTTCGCGCCGGCGGCCGCGTCGTCGTCATCGGAGCGGCGCCGCGCGGCGGCATCGGTGCGGTGTTCTCGCGCGCTGCGTCCGGCCCGCCGTACGTCGCGTCCGGCGACGCCGTCAAGTCGCTTCAGGCCGACGGCTTCCCCGGCGCGCGTCCGCTCGCCGAGCGTGAAGGCCTCGCCTTCGTCGAGGGAATCAAGACGGGCAGCCCTCAACGCGCGCAGGTCAGGTGACGGCCGCCGTCGATGGGGATCGTCTCGCCTGTCATCCAGCCGGCGCGATCGGACGCGAGAAACAGAATCAGATCCGCCACTTCTTTCGCATTGCCTGGACGGCCAATCGGGTGCGTCGTCTTCGACCGCTCGAGAAAGGCCGCGTACTGCGTCTCGTCCATGCCCGACCGGCGATGCAGGTTCGTGACGGTCACGCCGGGATTCACCGCGTTGACGCGGACCCCGATCGGCGCCAGCTCGATCGCTGCGCATCGCGTCAGGTGATCGACGCCGGCCTTGCTGACGCAATACGCCAGCACGCCCGGGAACGACCGCAGGCCGTTGACGCTCGACACGTTGACGACGGCGCCTTTGCGCGCGGCGAGGTGCGGCGATGCGGCGCGCATCAGCCGGAACGGCGCGCGAAGATTGATCGCCATCATCGAATCCCACAACGCGTCTGTCGTCGCGTCGAGCGTGCCGGATGAGATGATGCCGGCGGCATTCACCAGGACGTCGATGCCGCCGAACGTGTCCACGGCCGCGCGGACGATGCGGTCGGGCGCCGCATCGTCGGTGACGTCGGCGCGGACCGCATGCACGCGACCCGCGGCGGCCGCGCCGGACAGCTCGCGAAGCGCTGAGTCGTTGCGCCCGACGGCGACGACCGAGGCGCCCTCGCGCGCAAACGCTTCGGCTGCCTCCCGGCCGATGCCGCTCGTGGCCCCGGTAACGATGACGGTCTTTCCGGTAAAGGACATGGCGTGAGTGTACGTCCTCGCGGCGGGACGCTGCCGCCGCCGGTCCGCGAAGTTTCGGAGCAAAAGCGCCGAAAAGCTTAGGCAAGGGTTTTGCCTTTGCACCACCGGCGCAGTCCGTCCCTGATGGTACCGTCACCCGAGACTCAACTGTATTCGCCGGCCGAGATCGCGCGCGCCGCGGGGGTGCCGATCGAGCATGTCCTCGCCGCCCTCAATGGCAGCGGCAGGGCGTCCCGATTCGCGCGGTACGTTCCACATCCGGTCGCCGTCCGCATCGGCCGGGCGCTCGTGCGGCGGGACGACAGGCTGTTCACGATCTTTTCCGGCGCTCCCCGGGAGATGCACTCCCGGCCCGTCTTCGCGCTCTCGAGCGGCGTGCATGCCGCCGTCGTCTTTGCGTTCATCGGTCTGGCGACGTTCAACGTCGCGCCCGATATCGCCGCCGTGCGCGGCGGGGACGTCCCGCCCGCGGCCATGCAACTGGTCTTCCTCGCCGAGCCCGGACCGGGCGGCGGCGGAGGGGGCGGCGGACTGGAGCAGCCGGCGCCGCCACCGAAAGCCAGGCTCGAAGGAACAAAGAAGATCAGCAGCCCGATTGTCGCGACGCCGCCGAGGCGCGATTTTGTCTACCGGCCACCGCCGCGGTCCGTCGCACGCGCAGAACTGCCAGCGCCAGTCGTTGCGCCGATTGCGGCGCTGCCGGCAGACACGAAAACGCGACCGGGCGTGCCGGAGGAGACGAAGTCGGACGCCGACAGCGCAGGGCCGGGCAAAGGCGGAGGCGTCGGAACCGGAACCGGCGTCGGCGTCGGACCGGGCAACGGCAGCGGCATCGGTCCCGGATCGGGCGGTGGATTCGGCGGCGGGCCGTATCGCCCCGGCAGCGGCATCGAGGCGCCGCGCCTGCTGCGCGAAGTGAAGGCGGACTACACCGAAGATGCGCGCAAGCGCGGGCTCGCGGGCGAAGTCGTCGTCGAGATCGTGGTCCGCAGCGACGGTTCCGTCGGCGATGCGAAGATCCTGCAAGGACTCGACGGCGGACCCGGGGGCCTGAACGAGCGCGCGCTGCAAGCGGTGCGTCAATGGAAGTTCGCGCCGGCGCTGCGTCAGGGAACGCCGGTCGACGTGTACGTCGAAGTCGCGGTCGACTTCCATCTGCGATGACCTTTCTCCTTGCCGTGACCATCGGTTCGCTCGTGCTGGCGCTGGTGATGGGCGCCGTCGCGTGGCGCGTCGCCATGGCCGAACGCGAGCGATCGGACGCACGCGTCGAGGCGCTGGCGGCCGACATCCACGCGGCCGCGCCTGTCGCACAGGTCGCGGGACGGCGAAGCGAGCCGCCGCGGCTCAGAGCCGTCGGGACGCCGGTGAAGCGCGACGGCGACATGTTTTCCGATGCGACGCCTGGGACAATGTCGAGCGCCCGGCCGGCCATCGCCGTCGGCGTCGGTCTGCTGCTGTTTGCGACGGCCGCTGCGCTCGTCGTCGTGATCGGCGGCGGCGCTACGACCGGCCGGAGCGCGAGCCCGCACGGGAGCGCGAGCCTTCAGGCGAGCGTTCCGCTCGAGCTCGTGGCGCTCGGTCACGAGCGCGTCGACGATCGTCTGACGGTTCGCGGCGTCGTGCGCAACCCGGCGCAGGGCCTGCGCCTCGACGGCGTGTCCGCTGTCGTGTTCATGTTCGACAAGGACGGCGGTTTTCTCGGGAGCGGGCGCGCCCCGATCGACGACCGATCGTTCGCGCCCGGCGCCGAGTCGACGTTTCTGGTGAACGTCCCCGGCGCGGCGCTCGTCGCCCGCTACCGCGTCAGCTTCAGAACAGAACCGGGGATCGTGTCGCATGTCGACAAACGCACCCGCTCGTAGCCGCTGCGCGAGGCTGGCTCCGTTCATCCTGCCGATGGCCGCGTGCGCCATCGCTTCTGCCGCCGCGATTGCCGCCCAGGAACCGCAGTCGTTCCGGTTCAAGAGCGGCGTCGAGCTGATCAACGTCACAGCAACGGTCTCCGACGCCAGCGGGCGCTTCGTGCCGGGGCTGCGCCAGGAGGACTTCACGGTCTACGAGGACGATCAGCCCGTGCAGGTGACGCACTTCAGCGCCGAGCGCGTGCCGGTCAGCCTCGGAATCGCCGTCGACACCAGCGGCAGCATGGGCGGCACCAAGATCCAGGAGGCGCAGGACGCGCTCGACCGCTTCCTCTACGATCTGCTCGACAAGCAGGACGAGATCTTCATCTACCGCTTCGCCAATTCGCCGGTGCTCGTGCAGGACTGGACGACGGACCGGCAGCTGCTGTCGCGGGCGCTCGGCCGCCTCTATGCGAACGGCGGGACGGCGATGTACGACTGCGTCGCCGACGCCATTCCGATGGCGCAGCGCGGCCAGAACCAGAAGAAGTCGCTGCTCGTCGTCTCCGACGGCAACGACACGGCCAGCCGCACGCGCATCTCCGATCTCAAACAGCAGATTCGTGAGAGCGAGGTGCTCGTCTACGCCATCGGGATCGACGGCTCGGGCGAGACCACGTATCGTCCCACTCCGCCGCCGATCAACCGTCCGCCGGCGCCCACCCCGTTTCCGATTCCGGGCCGCGGCGGACGGGGCGGCTGGTATCCGCCGCCCACTTCCGGCGGGAGCGGGGGCGGGCAGCCGGGCGGCTGGCGGGGCGACAGCGACCGCGTCAACGTGACGGCGCTGCGCGACATGACGGACGACAGCGGCGGCCGGACCGAGATCATCCGCGACCCGCACGATCTCAATCCGTCGACGGCGAGCATCGCCGACGAACTGAGCAAGCAGTACTACCTGGGGTATGCGTCGCTCGGAAAGAAGGACGGGCGCTGGCACGCGATCCGGGTCGAAGTCCGCAACCGTTCGTATCGCGTCCGCGCGCGGCGGGGGTACGTGGCAAGCTAGAATACCGCGTGCGTTTACTCGCCACTGCCGTGGGCCTGTGCCTGATCGGCAGCGTGGCCGGCGTCGCGGTCACTTCCTCTCTCGTCTTCTCCCCCGATCGCATCCGGACGCGTCTCGTGCCGCTGCTCGTCAGCTACGCGGTCGGCGCGCTGCTCGGCGTCGCGCTCCTGGCGCTGCTGCCCGAAGCGCTGGACGAGCGCAAGGCGTCGACGACCGCCGTCTTCGGTGAACTGCTCGCCGGCGTCCTGCTGTTCTTCGTGCTCGAGAAGATCCTGCTGTACCGGCACTGCCACACCGACGACTGCGCGGTGCACGGCGCGACCGCCCCGCTCGTGTTCGTCGGCGACGCGTTCCACAATTTCTTCGACGGCGCGATCATCGCGAGCGCGGTGATGACGTCCGTGCCGCTCGGCGTGAACACGACGATTGCGATCGCCGCGCACGAGATCCCCCAGGAGATCGGCGACGTCGCCATCCTGCTCGCGTCCGGCTACAGCCGCGGCGGAGCGCTGATGCTCAACGTCGCCACCGGCGCGTCGAGCGTCGCGGGCGCGCTCGTCGCCTACGCCGCGATTTCGATCGTGCCCGGGCTCGGCCGGATCGTCCTGCCGTTCGCGGCGGGCAGCATGCTCTACATCGCCATGTCGGATCTGATCCCGGATCTGCATCGCGGCGGCATCGACAGCAACGCCCCCCGCCAGGTCGCGCTGATCGTGGCGGGCATTGCGACGGTCGCCGCGTTCGAGAGGTTGTTCGGATGAGCGCCATCGACAAGGTCAATCTGGCGACGGTCCAGAGGATGTGGCGCACGGAAGTCGAGGCCGCGGCCACGTACCGCCACCTCGCGAATCGCGAGCACGATTCGAAGCGCCGGGACATCCTGAACCGCCTTGCCGAGCAGGAGGAAAAGCATGCGGCGCGGTGGGCCGAGCGCATCAAGGCGACGACCGGCCGCGCGCCCGATCCCGAGGAGGTCCATCGCGGCCTCTCGTGGTTCCAGCGCATCTCGGATCCGAACGTCGTCCTGCTGCGCCTCGAGCAGGAGGAGAACAAGGCGGAGGCCGAGTACGACGATCTGATGGCCCGGCTCACCGATCCCGACGACCGGCGCATCGCGGAGGAAGCCAAGTTCGAGGAGCGCGATCACGCGGTCATTCTGCGGACGCTCGCGGGGGGATCGATTCCGACGCCGCGCTCGACGCTCGACTCCATCCTCGGACGCGAACGCTGGCATGCCCGCGGGACCGGCTGGATCGGCGACGCGATCTACGGCGTCAACGACGGCCTCGGCGCCGTGTTCGGCATCGTCTCGGGGATGGCCGGGTACACGGGCGGCAGCGAAGTCGTGCTCGCGGCCGGCCTGGCCGGCACGCTCGCGAGCGCGCTGTCGATGGGCGCCGGCGCGTACCTCGCGTCGAAGTCCAACCGCGAGGTGTACGAGTCCGAGATCGAACGGGAGCGGACGGAAATCGAAGAGGACCCGCACGAGGAGATGCTGGAGCTCGAGCTCTTCTATCAGTTGAAGGGCTTCTCGCCCGAGGAATCGCGGGCGATGGCCGAGCGGCTGCAGAAGGAGCCGAAGCAGTTCCTGCGGACGCTCGTCCACGAGGAGCTCGGGCTGTCGGAGGAGACGTTCCCCAATCCGTGGCGATCGACGATCTCGGCGTCGTTGTCGACGGCCGTCGGCGGCTTCATCCCGATCATTCCGTTCTTCTTCACCGTCGGGATGCCCGCGGTCATCGCGTCGTTCATCATCAGTACGATCGCGCATTTCGCGGTCGGCGCGTCGAAGGCGCTCGTCACCACACGTCCCTGGTGGGCGACCGGCCTCGAAATGACGTTCGTCGGCATCCTCGAAGCCGCCGTCACCTACGGCCTCGGCCTGGCCCTCGCCAGCAAGTGACCCGTCCGACCTGAGTCCGACCTGAGTCCGCCCTGAGTCCGACTTGAGTCCGACCTGGTCCGACCTGAGTCCGACCTCAGTCCGACCTGGGTCCGACTGTCCTCGGAGTAGGACGCGGCGGCGGAAACTCGGCGTGATTTCATTGGCACCCCATTTGCGGCTTTGACGATCAAAGCCAACGCCGCGCGCCAGCAAAGGCTGGCGGGAGGTGCCCCGTGATGAACACGTTCGTACTCAGTGTTGTTGCGCTCGCCGTGTCGGTGAACGTCGCGGCCGCCGCATCGGCCGGAACACCCGACAGGCCGGCGAAGAAGGACTTTCAGCTCTTGAAAGACGTCGCCACCAGCGTGGACCGCTACACGCAGTTCACGATCTTCGACGACATCAGCGCGCGGGTGAAGGACGGCTACGTCACGCTGACCGGCAAGGTGACGATGCCGTACAAGCGCGACGACATCGAACGGCGCGTCTCGAAAATCGACGGCGTGACGGGCGTGCGCGACGAGATCACCGTGCTGCCGGTCTCCACGTTCGACGACGAGCTGCGCTTCAAGATCGCGCGGTCGATCTACGGCCACTCGAACTTCTGGAACTACGCCATCATGCCGAACCCGCCAATCCACATCGTCGTCGAACACGGACGGGTGACGCTGACCGGCGTCGTCAACAGCGAGGTCGACCGCATGCTGGCGCGATCGCTCGCGTCGCAATTCAACGCGTTCTCGGTCACCAGCGACCTGAAGACGGACGCCGAGGCCCGCGAGGCGCTGGAAAGAGGCTCTGGAGAAAATTGACCGCTCCGAATGAGTTCGCCGTCAGCGTCGGGGCCGGCAGCACGACTGCGATTCATTACGCAGCCGCGAAGC
>DASQHH010000098.1:0-2474 GCA_035632195.1 Vicinamibacterales bacterium | reverse complement strand
AGGTTCCGGGGTTCGGGTAGGGGTTCGAGGTTCCAGGTTCGGGTTCGGGTTTGGGTTCGGGTTCGGGTTCGGGTTCCGGATTTCAAGAACCCTGCACGCGAACCCGCGAACCCCGGAACCGTGAACCTGGAACCTTGAACCGTGAACCTTGAACCCGCTCAGTGAACGGTGTAGGGCTCGTGTAGCGCGAACGGCGCGATCGCCGCGTTGAACTTGTCGCCGCGCGCGTTGACCATCTCGTACGTGCCCTTCATCACACCGGTCGATGTGCCGAGCGGACAGCCGGAGGTGTACTGGAACGACTCGCCCGGACGCAGCACCGGCTGCTCGCCGACGACGCCCGCGCCTTTGTATTCCTCCACGCGCCCCGTGGCGTCGGTGACCACCCAGTGCCGGTTGAGCAGCTGAACCGTGTCGCGGCCCTGGTTCGTGATGCGCACGGTGTAGAGGAAGAACCACTCGCTTTCCGCGCGGTCCGACCGCTCGGGCGCGTACTCGGACACGACTTCGACGCGCACGTCGTTGGTCACGGCTTCCGACGAGGACGCATGCAGCGGCTCGGGTTGGTCTCGCGATGTCATGGAGGATTCAATGATACCAACGTTCACGCTATCCTTGATCCATGCACGCGATTCAGCCCGCCCGGTTGAAGCCGGGCGCGGCGCTGCCGCCCGTTCCCGCCGATGAGTCGTCTGCTGCCCGCGGCGCGGCGCCGAGCGCGGTCATACGCGGCAAGGCGCTGATTTTCTGGGACCTGAAGGTCCTCGGCAAGAAGAAGAAGCTGGACGCGATCGACACCGACCAGATCACTCCGGCGGCCGACTGCGTCTCGGAGAGCCTCGAGACGCTCGACGAGCGGTGGAAGGCGGGCGCGTTCCGGTACCTGATGCCGGACTTCCGCGCGCGCGTGCACCGCGGCGAGACGTTCGTCATCGCGGGGGATCGATTCGCCATCGGGTCGTCGCGCGAGATGAGCCCCGCAGGACTGAAGGCCATCGCCGAAGAAGCCGGCCTCCACCTGGTCATCGTCTGCGGCGCGAACATGGGCGACATCTTCCGCCGCAACGCGCTGAACCTCGGGCTCGAGGTCGTCCAGAGTCCCGAGGCAGTTGCGGACGCGAAGGACGGCGACGCGTTCGCGTTCGATCCGGCGACGCGGCGGCTGACGAACGACACCCAGGGGAAGACGTACGATCCCGTTCCGCTCACGGCGAAGGAAAACGAGATCCGCCGCGGCGGCGGCATCATCGCGATGGGCCGCCGCGAGTTCCGAGCGTCCGTCGAGACGCCGCCTCGTCTCGAGTGGCCGGACGAGGGCTCCGCGCGGCGGATGACGACGACCGAGCAGATCATCTGGGCGCACCGCGTCGACAGGTCGGCGGCGGTCGAACCCGGCGCGACGCTGCGCGTGTTTGCGGATCTGCTGCCCGCCTCCGACGGCACGGCGCCGTTTGCCATCCACACGTTCAACCAGATCACCGGTGGAAAGACGATCTTTCCGCGCCAGGCCGCCGTCGCGAACGACCATTTCGTCTTCACCGGCAAAAAAGACGACGACAAGCAGACGGCCATCGGGCGCGACTTTGCGAAGCTGCACGGCATCGAGAAGCCGTATTACGCGACGCCCGGCGACGGCATTTTCCATTTCTACTTCCCCGAGCAGGGGCTCGTCGCGCCCGGGCAGTTCATCCCCGGCGCGGACTCGCACAGCCGCGCGTACGGCGCGTACGGCGCCGTCGGCATCGGCGTCGGATCGACGACGCTCGGGTTCGGATGGTCGACCGGCTACATCTATTTCACGCTGCCGAAGGCGCGGCGCGTCGTGTTCACCGGCAAGCTGCAGTCGTGGGTCAGCGGCAAGGACATCGTCCTGGAGCTGCTGCGGCGGTGGGGCGCGAAGCAGTCGCAGGGGATGTCCGTCGAGCTCGTCGACGCCAACCGGCAGCTGACGATCGTCTATCGCAACACGATCGCGAACATGATGGCGGAGGCCGAAGCGCTCAACGGCATCTTCGCCGCCGACGAGCTCACCGACGCCTGGTATCGCGCAAAGGGGATCGAGGGCCTGCCGTATCCGCGCATCGCGCCCGGCGCCGATGCGGTCTACGCGATCGACGAGACGGTCGATCTCGATGACGTCCGGCCGATGATCGCCAAGCCGTTCAGCCCCGGCAACGCGTTCCCGGCGGCGGAGGTGGCGCGCGAGCGGATCACGTTCGACAAGGCGATGATCGGCTCGTGCACCACCGGGAGCTACGACGATCTCCTGACGGCCGCGCTGGTCATCCGCGCCGCGCGCAAGCGCGGCGCGCAGAAGACTGCCAAGCCGTTCGTCATCTTCCCGGGATCGGGAGGCGTTGCCCGGCAGATCGAAACGCCGGACGCGCGCCTGGACGGGACGTCGATCGCCGACATGTTCCGGTCCGTGGGCGGCGAGATCCGGCAGTCCTGGTGCGGACCCTGCTTCGGCCAGG
>DASQHH010000097.1:0-7354 GCA_035632195.1 Vicinamibacterales bacterium | reverse complement strand
AGTCGCCCGTGCAGGGACGACGGGGGGCGGGTGGGGCTGGTGTGGCAGGTGGAAATCCCGACGAGCAGCCGCAGGGCGGCGGGCGCGGTGCCGACGTGTCGACCGCCAACACGGCGAGCAACCCGACGGGCCTCTATCGGTCGGACGATGCCGGCGCGACGTGGCGGAAGGTCAACGACGCGAACCCGCGTCCGATGTATTTCAGCCAGATCCGCATCGATCCGAACGACCCCGACACGATCTTCTACGGCGGCGTGAAGGTGCAGCACTCGACCGACGGCGGCAAGACGGTCGGCACCAACTTCACGCGCAGCATCCACGACGACACGCACGCCATCTGGATCGATCCGGCGAACAGCAACCACGTGATCATCGGCAACGACGGCGGCCTCGCCGTCACGTGGGACCAGGCGAGGACATGGCTCTTCCTGCCGAACCTGCCCGTCGGGCTCTTCTATCACGTCAGCGTCGACAACGCGGTGCCCTACAACATCTGTGGCGGCATGCAGGACAACTACGTGTGGTGCGGACCGAGCGCCGTCCGCGGCGCGCCGGGCATCGCCGGCTATCACTGGACGACGATGCAGGGCGGCGACGGCTTCGTCGCGCTGCAGGACCCGACCGACTTCCGCATCGCCTACAGCGAGTCGCAGGACGGCAACATGGTCCGCATCGATCGCGTCACCGGCGAGACGATGTCGATCCGACCGCAGGCGGACAAGGGCGATCCGCCGCTGCGCTGGAACTGGGACACTCCGCTGTATCTCTCGCCGTGGGATCCGAAGATTGTGTATGCGGCTTCGAACAAGCTGTACCGGTCGTCGAATCGCGGCCTCAACTGGGAGAGCGCGAGCGTCGACCTGACGAGCAACGCGAACCGCGAAGACATCGTGACGATGGGGCTGAAGGGCAGCGAGATCCGCATCGCCAAAGATGACGACATCGTCGCGTGGCCGACGATCATCTCGTTCGCGGAATCGGCCAAGCGGCAGGGCGTGCTGTGGGCTGGGACCGACGACGGCAACGTCCAGGTGTCGCGCGATACCGGGCGGTCGTGGACGAACGTGACGGCGAACATCAGCGGGCTGCCGAAGGGCGTGTGGATCTCCAGAGTCGCGCCGTCGCGGTTCGACGAGGGGACGGCGTACGTCACGGCCGACGCGCATCGTCAGAACGACTTCGAGAGCTACATCTTCGTCACGCACGATTTCGGCGCGACGTGGCAGTCCGCGGTCGGCAACCTGAAGGGCGAGAGCGTCAAGACGATCACCGAGGATCAGCGCAACCCGAACGTCCTCTACATCGGGACGGAGACGGGACTGTTCGTGTCCGTCGACAAGGCGACGACGTGGATGCGCATCCGCGCGAACCTGCCGACCGTCCGCATCGACGAGATCACACAGCATCCGCGCGACAACGCGATCATCCTCGCGACGCACGGCCGCGCGATCTGGATCCTCGATCACGCCGAGCCGATCCAGGAGTACGCGACGGCGCAGGCGGCGACCGCTGACGCCAAGCTCTTCTCGCCGCCGCCGTCGTCCATGTATCGGCGTCCCTCGCGCGATCGCAACTACGAGTTCTGGGGCGACCAGGCCTTCTACGGCGAGAACCCGCCTCAGGCCGCCGTCATCTCGTGGCTGAACAAGAAGGACGTCGGCGAGGTGACGCTGCGCATCACCGATGCGGCCGGCAGGGAGGTCCGCGAGATCTCGGGTCAGCCGCTGGCGAAGAGCAATAGAGCCGGCATCCAGCTGGTATGCTGGGACTTACGCGTGCAGCCGAACCCAGCGCCGCCGGCTGATGAGGGTGCCCGCGGTCGCGGTGGCCGCGGCCGCGCCGGACAGCAGTCCGACCAGAGTCCGACTTCAGTCCGACCGCAGTCCGACCAGGGTCAGACGCCCGAAACGAGTCCGTTTGGTGCAGGGTGCCCGCCGATTCCGTCCCCGACGGGCGGCGGCGGTGGCGGCTTCGGATTCGGCGGCAACGGACCGCAGCCTGGACCATGGGTCCTCGGCGGCACCTACAACATCGCGCTCATCGTCGACGGCAAGACCGTTGACACCAAGCCGATGAAGGTCTCCGACGATCCCGATGTGGTGCTGACGTCGGCCGAGCGCAAGCGGCAGTACGACATGGCAATGGAGATGCACACGCTGCAGCCGCGCATCACCGACGCCGCCGCCGCGTACGCGTCGCTCAACCGACAGTCGACCGAGCTGACGACGACCATCGCCGGGCGAAGCGACGTCCCGTCCGACGTGAAGTCGCAGTTCGACGCATTCAAGGCGGACCTCGCCAAGCTTGCGCCGCAGCTCGCGGCGCCGGCGGGTGGCCGCGGCGGTGGCGGGCGCGGCAACACGGACAACCTCAACGCGCGGCTCACGCAGGCCAAGACCAGCCTCATGGGCGGCATGGTCGTCGGCGACCAGACGACCCGCGCGATGACCGAGGTGAAGTCGCAGGCGCCGAAGACGATCGCGGACCTCAACGCCGTCATCGCGAAGGCGTCCACGGTCAGCACGGCGCTCGCGAAGTACAGCCTGACGCTGACGGTCCCGCAGCCGGTCAAGCCGATTGAAGCGGCGGCACCGGCGCGGAAGCCGAGCGGCGCGCAGAAATAGGCCGTGGCACACGCCTTGCGCGCGCTGCGATCGTGTTTCGCCCTCCGCCCGGCGCGCTTGCCAGGCTTGCCGCGCTCGACGCTCAGTGCATGACTTGGAACGACACTCATGCACTTGAGAATCTCCGTCGGCTCAACCGCGCTCTCGAGCGGGTGACCCTCCGTATCGAAGAGCAGCGTCGCATCCTGGCAGAGATCGTCACGCACCGGCGCGCTGCGATCCTGGAACGGAACGTACGCGTGGCGAGGATCGCGGAGCGGCATCGGCTTCGCGTAGTGCGGACCGCCCGGCGTTCGCGCGACCGTCGATCGCCTGTGTCAGCTCTTCCTATCGGGTCAACGTGATGCGCGCGGTGTCGCCGGAGATGATCATCGCCGTTCCGAACGGCTTCGACGCTTCGGCCATCCGCTGAAGGATGTAGCCTGCCCGCGCGCCGGTGGCTGCCGACGGAAGGCCGCGCGTGTGCAGGAATTCGTTGTCGGCGTACGGGTCGTGCACATCGGGCTGTCCCTGCCCGATCGGATTCATGACGACCGGCGTCAGCGTGATCGAAGCCGGCGTGTGTCCCCTCGACGTCACCGACGCGACGACGCTTTCCCAGCTCATGGGCTCGTCGATGTATGTCAGCGTCGCCGGCAGGTTGTAGATGAAGTTGCCGAGGTCGTAGAAAATCGGCCGGCCTTTGTAGATGTCGATGCCGTGCAGCAGCGGCGCGCCGTGCATGACGACGATGTCGGCGCCGGCATCGACTTCCTGGTGGGTCCATGCCTTCAGCCAGTCATTCGGAGCGAGCCGCTCCGGCATCCCTTCCGTGAACAGATTCGCGAAGGAACGGCCGCCGAAGACGTGATTGTGCTGATAGACGATGACGACGTCGGCCTGCTGACGTGCGTCCTTGATGGACTGCAGAATGCGTTGCGCATCGTCGGGCTGCGGCGCGTTGGCGGCGGCGCCGGGGAGATCCTCGGTCGCTTCGTTCTGCTGCCGTCCGAAGTACACTCGCAGTTCGTTGACTCCCGGTCGAGTGGCGGTCGCGTTCGCGCCCGCCGCGATGAGGCCGGATGCGCTCGCGACGAGCGCGACCGTGCCCCGCGTCGTCTTCAGAAACCCCGGCGCCGACGCCTCCGCAATCGTGTTGCCCGTTCCCGCATGGACGATGTGCCGTTTGTCGGCCTCGGCGATCGTGTTGCGGATACCGGCGGCCTTCAGATCGAACGCGTGGTTGTCGGACAGCGCCAGCAGGTTGAATCCGAACGCGCTCAACGCGTCCAGCGCTTCCGGCGGCGCAAGGAAGGCGCGTCCTTCCTGGATCGCTTCGCCCTTCTGCGCAATCGCCGCCTCGAAATTCGTGAAGACGACGTCGCCCCTCAGCATGCCGCGGATGATCGGCACGGCCGCGGGAGCTGTCTGCCGGATGTCGGACCGGATCATCGCCTGACCCGTGAGCGTGACGGTGATCGCCGGCGCCGTCTGCGCCGCCAGCGCGACGGTACTGAGCCCGGCCGCGAATACCAGTTTCGTCCACGCCACGACTCCCTCCTTCGATACGACTTTTCCGCGCGGCCTTCCAGCTTTACGTCTTTTCTGTTCGGTCAGCGAGCTTCCGCAGCCGAGCGATCGCCGGTTCGAGCGCGCAGACCTTCGCGTCTTTCCACAGGTCGCCGATCTTGTCGATTCGCTGCTTCATGTTGCGGATCGTGAACGACTTCGGCGTCACCGTGCCGCGCTCGACTTCGTCCCACGTGCACGGCGCCGACACGGGCGCGCCTGGTCTCGCGCGGACCGTGTACGCCGCGGCGAACGTTGCGCTGTAGCCATTCCCCTCGGTGTCGACGAGAATCCGCCGTCCGCGATCGACTTTGTGGAATTCCTGCGTGAGATGCTCGGGATCGTGCTTCACCATGAACGTGCCGACGGTATCCGCGAACCGAGCGGCGTCCCCCTTCTTCGTCTGGCCGTCGATGAAGACGACGATGTGGAAGCCCTTGGAGCCGGTGGTCTTGATGACGCTGTCGAGCCCGAGCGTGTCGAGGAAGTACCGGAATGCGAGCGCGACCTGCCGCAGGACGCCCGGGTCGTCCTCTGTGGAAGGGTCGAGATCGAAGACGCAGACGTCGGGCCGGTAGAGGTCCGGGACGCGCGACGTCCAGACGTGGTGCGTAATCGTGTTCTGGTTGGCGGTCCACAGGAGCGACGGGAGATCGCCGACGAGCGGATGGTGCACGGTACCGTCCTTCTTCGGCACGTCGACGCGCGGCAGCCATTCCGGGAATCCCTTGACGACGCTCTTCTGCCAGAAGCCTTTCTTCGCGATGCCTGCGGGGTAGCGCTCCATCGTGACCGGGCGTCCCGTGATGTGCGGCAGCATCACCGGCGCGATCATTTCGTAATACGCGGCGATCTCGCCCTTCGTGATTCCGTCGTCGGGAAAGAGGATCTTGTCGGGGTGGGTAATCGTGACGGCGCCCGCCTCGGCGGCCTCGCCGCTCCGGCGAGACTTCGCGCTCCTAGGACTCACGCACGACCTCGCGCGCGTTCTTGTCGAAGCGCACGCCGAGCAGGCGCGGATGGCGCAGCTTGCCGTTCACGGTCCACTCGATGAACGCGACCTGGACGACGATCTCCGGCTTCGTCCAGTGCGCGCGGATGCGGGGCAGCCCCGTGCCGTCTGTGAACGGCGGCGCGGGAATTTCGATCGCGTCGAGCCGCGCGCGCAGGTCGAGCAGCATCTTCGTGTCGAAGCCGGTGCCGATCTTTCCGGCGAAGACGAAGGCGTCCTTCTGGAAATACCCAACGAGGAGCCCGCCGAGGCCGACCCGCGAACCCTGCGGATCGGTGAATCCGCCGACGACCAGCTCCTGCGACGCCTCGCATTTCATCTTCAGCCAGTTCATCGAACGCTTGTGCTCGTAGATCGAATCGCGCCGCTTGGCGATGACCCCTTCCCACCCTTCGGCGCACGCGCGCTCCCACGGCCTGGCGTCCTCGAGCGCGACGACACGGCGCAGCGGCCTCGTGAGCGGGAGCGACAGCAGCAGTTCGCGGCGCTCCATCAGCGGCAGCCTGGTGACGTCGCGGCCGTCGATCCACAGGAGGTCGAACACGTGGTAGCCGCCCTGCTCGGGTGACCAGGTTGCCTCGCCGTCGAGAATCAGCTCGCTGGCGGGCAGTTCCGCGATGGCGGCCGATACGGTGGGCAGGTTCTGTGGCAGGCGGTTGCGGGAGTAGAGGCGGACGTCCCTGCCCTTCTTGTACGCGAGCAGGCGGATGCCGTCGAACTTCCGCTCGAAGATCCACTGGGTGCTGATGAACCGCTCCTGGGTCAGCGTTGCGGCCATCGGCTCGAGCCATTCCGGGAACGTCGCCATCTCCGAAGACGTCACCATACCACCGGGCGCTGCGCAGCCACGGGAAAGCGACCGCAGAGACCGCAGAGATCGCGGAGTTGCTCGACGCGGCGCCGCGAAGCGGCGTCGGTGATACCCGGCCTGCTACGCAGGCCGGCCGCGTCGAGCAAATTCCCCGGCGCGCTCTGCGATCTCCGCGGTTGCTTTTCCGTTGCAGTACACTAGGCGCCACAGAGGAGCAGTCCATGCGCTTCGCACTCGTCCCGACTCTGGTCCTGGCGGGGATAGCCGCGGCGGTGCCGGCAGCGGCAGCCGACGCGCCGACGTTTACGAAGGACGTCGCGCCGATCTTCTACAAGTCCTGCATCGAGTGTCATCGCGCGACGATGTTCGCGCCGATGTCGCTGACGACGTACGAAGACGCGCGTCCGTACGTGCGCGCGATCAAGGAAAAGGTGACCGCGAGAACGATGCCGCCGTGGGGAGCGAACACGCCGCACGGCATGTTCCGCAACGACCCGCGGCTGACCGACCAGGAGATTCAGACGATCGTCCGGTGGATCGACGGCGGCGCGCCGAAGGGCAGCATGGCCGACATGCCGACGATGCCGCCGCTCGCCGACGGCTGGACGATCGGCAAGCCCGACGCCGTCTACTCGATGACGGAGGACTTCAAGATTCCGGCCACCGGAACGATCGAATACAAGTACATCCGCATTCCGGTCAATCTCCCTGAGGATCGCTGGTACACGGCGGTCGAAATCAAGCCGAGCGCGCGCGCGCACGTGCACCACATCATCGCGTATACGGAACCGCACAGCGACGAGCCGCCGCGTCCAGGCAGCACGTTCGGTCCGACGAACATCACGGGGGTGTCGCCGAACAAGCCGGGCCTCGTCTTCGAGCCGGGCATCGCGAAGCTCCTGCGCGCCGGCCACGACATCATCGTGCAGATGCACTACACGACCAACGGCACCGAAGCCGTCGATCGCACGCAGATCGGGTTTATCTTCGCCAAGGAGCCGCCGAAGCAGGTGCACGTCACCGGCCTGGCCGTGCAGCCCCGATTCGTGATTCCGGCCGGCGACCCCAATGCCGAAGTGAAAGCCGTCACCGAGCTGAGACAGGACGTCGTCATGACGAGCCTGACGCCGCACATGCACGTGCGCGGCAAGGACATGAAGTACACAGCGACGTACCCGGACGGCACGTCGGAAGTGCTCCTGGATGTGCAGCGGTACGAGTTCAACTTCCAGATTACCTACGAGCTGGCGAAGCCGAAGGTGCTGCCGAAGGGCACGAAGATTGAGGTCGTGGCGCACTTCGACAACTCGCCCGGCAATAAGTTCAACCCCGATCCCACGAAGGACGTGAAATGGGGCG
>DASQHH010000096.1:0-5189 GCA_035632195.1 Vicinamibacterales bacterium | reverse complement strand
ACAGCTCCGACTCAAGTCCGACCCAGGTCCGACCGAGGTCCGACACAGGTCCGACCGAGGTGCGACCGAGGTCCGACGCAGGTCCGACTCAAGTCCGACAGCTGACCTGAAGGCGGGGTCTGACCCCGATCCGACCCCGCTCTGACACCTCTGAGGTGTCTCAGACCCTGCTCGTTTCTGCACACCTTCGCCACTGCGGAACGTGCAGTGACGTGCCGATAACCCAGTAGGCTGACCCCCGAAACAGCACAGGTGTTAAACTGTTGAGCCTGCACAGGATTCTCTCGTCTCTCGTCGTGGCTGCAGTCGCGGCGGCAGCGTCCCCCGCCACCGCGCAGCAGCTCTATGCGTGGCACGATTCGAACGGCCAGCTGGTCGTCTCGAACCTGCGGCAGGCGGATGGGTCCGCCCCGACGAGGACGTACTCGGTCTCGAATTCGACCATCCGGACGACGCGCTACGTGCCGTCGACGCGGACGTCGATGTACGACTCCCTGATCGAGGAGCACGCGAGCTTGAACGGCGTCCGGTCGGACCTGGTCCGTGCCGTCGTCCAGGTCGAATCGGCGTACAACACCTACGCCCGGTCGCCCAAGGGCGCGCTCGGCCTGATGCAGCTGATGCCGGCCACCCTCAAGGACTACGGCGTCCACAACCCCTTCAACCCGACCGAGAACATCCGGGCAGGGGTCGCGTATCTCCGCGCGCTGCTGGATCGCTACCAGAACGACGAAACGCTGGCCCTGGCGGCCTATAACGCCGGGCCGACGGCCGTCGACAACCACGGACAGACCGTGCCGCCCTACCGCGAGACGAAGAACTACGTGAAGCAGGTCAACAAGCTGGCCGGCGAGAAGGTGTCCGTGGACCACCCGGGACACCTCTACAAGGTCATCGAGTACATCGACGGCCGCCCCGTCCCGAAGATCGTCGACAAGAAGCCCACTTCCGGCATCTACGAAGTCATCGGCGCTCGGTAACTAACCCTCTCATATCCTCGTCGACGCGCGGATGACGTGGCGGGCGCGTGCCTGGAAATGCCGAGCACGTCTCAGGTCGTTGTGGGCGGGCGGCAGGTTGTTACGGGCACGTGCCAGGCTGTTCCGAATTTGTGCCAGGTTGCCCCGGGCGCATGCCAGGTAGTCCCGGGTGCGTCCCAGGTGGTCCCGCGCGCGCGCCAGGTTGTTCCGGACGCGGGCCAGGCTGTTCCCGACGCATGACAGGTTGTTCCGGATTTGCGCCAGGTTGTCCCGGGCGCGTGCAATGTTCTCCCGGGCACGTTTGGCGGAGCCCTCGGCGCGCGCGGTGGACTGCTCGGCGCGCGTAGTGGCGTCCTCGACACCTCTAATGAGGTCCTCGGCGACCCTAATCTCCTACTCAGCTCGTTCTACTGAAAGAATGTCGAGCCGTTCGTAAGCGGGACCGAGCAGTTCCGTAGCGGCGAGGACTTCGATGCCGACGATGGCCGTGCAGACGATGGCGGCGACCGGTGCGATCGCGGCACCGAGGAAGCGGTAGAGCGCGAACCACAGGATGCCTGCAGCAATCGCGCCCGGCAGGAACATCACAATCACCGACAGCAGGACTCCGGCGAGCATGATGAGGCGCTGCCCCATCGCGTCGAGGCCGCGCGGACGCTGATCCCCCTGCGGCACCCAGGCCGGGAAGAACACGGCCGCGGCGTTCTGCACCGTCAATTGCGCGCCGACGAACGCGGGGGCCAGGACCGCGGCCGCCGCGGCGCTGATCACGCGCAGCGACACCGGCATCTGCGGGAAGCCGGCTGCCGACAGAATGCCTGCGCACAGAATGGCCAGCCAGATGACCGACGTCAGCACCACCGCCGGGCACAGCATCTCGCCCCGGACGACGGCCGCGGGACGCACGGGCCACGTCTTGAGGATCTCGAGGTGGCGCAGGTCGCTCCGCAGATCCGTCCGCACGACCTGCGGCCCGAGCACGGCGGCAAACGCCGCCACGCCGATCGCGATGGTGCACAGCGTCGCGGCGAGGCCGTGCGCGTCGCGCGCCGACATGATCGCCGTGCTGATCATGACCGACAGCGCGATCAACGGCACGAAGTAGCGGAAGAGCGCCAGGCCGGACGTCGCGCGGATCATCGACGTCCCGTTCTTCCACAGAAACACGGTCTCGGGACGCCCGACGGGCGCCAGTGCCAGTCCGCCGCGCGCGCGGATTGAGGGCGATGCGGCCGTCGCTTTCGTCGCGCGCTGCTGCGAGGCGCTCTCGGCCACGTCCTGCAGCGCGTGGTCGGTCTGCATCACCCACACGGTCGTCACGACGAGCACGGCCAGCGCCTGGAGGAGCAGGGCGAGAAAATTCCAGATGCCCTGTGCGGCCAGAGGCCGGACGAGCGCCAGGAACGGCCACAGCAGAATCGCCGTCGGACCCGATGAGTACATCGCGCCGAGCCGCGAGACCGCATCGGCAAACGCGGCCGGCGGCGTCTGATAGAAATCGCGCACCAGCACCTGCCCGACGGCTATCAGCGCGACGACGGACACGACGACCGGCGCCCAGACCGCGCCGCGGACGGCGCTCTTCTGCGACAGCGCGCCCGTCAGCCGGCCGCGCGCCAGCGTCACGCCGGTGAAATACACGCGCGATGTGGCGAGCACGATCCACATGGCGAGTGCCCACTGCACGCGCCCGGCCGCCGCTCCCGGGTAGAAGATCGACGTCACCACGGCGGTGAAGAGCAGCCCGAGCTGCGAACGCATCAGGCGATGCAGGATGAGCGAACGCCGCGACACGGGCGCCGTGAACAGCACCTCGACCTCGGCATCCGAAAACTCGAGCATGCCGCTGTTCATCGGCAGCAGCCATGCCAGGCACGCGACGATGAACAGCGCGAGCGCGCCGATCGCCGGACCGATCCGCGCGAACTCTTCCGGCGACACCGGCGGACCCACGCCGACGCTGCGGGGCCTGCGGCCCACGGCGTTGCGACCGCGCAGGCGCGCGAAAAAGGAAAAATAGATATACGCGGCGCCGACGACGGCGCCGATCAGGTACCGCGGTTCGCGCAGGCGCCGCAGCCGCTGAAGAATACGGTTCTTCGCGCTGCAGAGCGTGATGTAGAGACTGGCTCCGATCATCATGGAGCGCCGCTACGTCCCGGCGTCGTTGCCGGTGACGCGCATGAAGATCTGCTCGAGGTTCGAGCCGGCGCCGGCGAGATCGGCGCGCGAGGCCAGCTCCGCGAACGTGCCGTCCGCAATCTTCTTTCCGCCGGCCATGATGATGACGCGCGAGCACACTTCCTCGACCAGGTGCAGCAGGTGCGACGACAGCAGGATCGCGGCGCCGGCGCGGGCGCGCGCCAGGATCGTCTCGCGCATCCGCCGGATGCCGATCGGGTCCAGGCCGGTCAGCGGCTCGTCGAACAGCAGCGTCGTCGCGTCCCGCACCAGGCCGCACGCGATGACCACCTTCTGCCGCATGCCGCGCGACAGCTCGCCGGGCAGCGATCGTTCGCGGCCGGCCAGCTGCAGCTCGTCGAGCAGCGGCCGCGCGCGCTCGTCGACACCGCTGACGCCGTACAAGCGACCCACCAGCCGCAGGTGCTCCTGGACCGTCAGATACTCGAACAGATGCGGCTCGTCCGGCATGAAAGCGAGGCGGCGCTTGGCGTCGAGCGGCTGCTCGACGATGTCGTGGCCGTCGACGGCGACGCGGCCGGAGGTCGGCCGCAGGATGCCGGCCAGCGACCGCAGCGTCGTGGTCTTGCCGGCGCCGTTGGGGCCGATGAGGCCCACGATCTCTCCGGACTGGACGGAAAACGACAGGTCGTCGACGGCGACGAACGAGCCGTACTCGCGGTGCAGGTGTTCGACAGCGATCATGTTCCCTCGGTTACAGACGCTATGCTACGATAAGGGGTTCCGGAGGTAGGGATTTAGGTGGCTTCTCACGCATCCGCGCTCAAAGCGCATCGTCAAAGTCTCAAGCACCGCGAGCACAACCGGCAGTTCCGGTCGCGGCTCCGCACGGCGTTGAAGGACGTGCGCACCGCCATCGCGGGCAACGATCTCAAGGCCGCCAAGTCGGCGCTGCAGGGGACGATCTCGCTCATCGACAAGATGGCGAGCAAGGGCATCATCCACAGGAACGCCGCGGGCCGCTACAAGTCACGCCTGTCGTCGCGCCTGGCCGCGCACGCTTGACGCTCGGCTAAAGCCCTCGCGTTCCTCCTGTTCGTTGCGGTGCGCCACGCGCGCACAACTCGACTACAAGCCGTTCCAGCAGAATCCGTGGATCGCCGGCCGAACGTTTGAGGTCGAGGTCCGTCCGGAACAGCGCGTCGACCGACGTCCGCACGTGGCGCGGGGCAATCTGCGGGAACTTCGACCGCACCAGCCAGCCGAGCTGACCGAGGATCATTTCGGGCGCCGAACCGGCGTCGAGCAGCGCGCCGAGCTGTCGCAGCGCCTCGGCGGCGTTCGACGCCTCGATGGCGTTCGCCATCCCCCAGTCTTCGACCAGCGCCGCTGCGGGGCCCGAGATTTCGTGCACGTCCGCGACGCCGATGCGCTTCTGGCCGAGGGCGTACAGCAGCAGCCGGTCGAGGTCGCCGCGCAGCCGCTTCAGGTCCAGTCCGGACCTCTGCGCCAGCATGCGCGCCGCCGCCGGCTCGATCTCGACGCCCGCTGCGGCCACGCGCGTGCGAATCCAGCGCTCGGCGTCGGCCATGTCCTCGATGGAGCCGCACGGCACGATCGTGGCGTGCTTCTGAAAGGCCCTGGCCAGCTTCTTCCGCTGATCGACCGCCGTGGCGACGAAGACGAGCGTGGCCTCGCGCTCCGGCCGCTCGAGCAGTGCGGCGAGCGCTTCCTGCGCCTTTTCGGCGTCCTCGCTGTCGCGCTTCGGCGAAATGATCGCTTCGACCTGCGTAATCGTGACGATGCGCCGCGGCGCCATCATCGGCAGCGTGCGCGCCGCGGCGACGACCGCGTCGACGCCTGCGATCAGCTTGTCGCCCGTCGTCCAGTCCCCCGCGTGAATCCGCTCGACGTTGAAGGCGCGCAGCCCCTCGTCGACGAGCTCGGCGAATTCGGCTGCGAGCGCGGCTTTCTCTACGTCGTCTTCGCCGACGAGCAGATAGATCGGATCCGTGGCGCCGGCCGCGATCTGCTTGCGAACCGCTGAAGGCGCGGCGGTCGCCATCC
>DASQHH010000095.1:0-3643 GCA_035632195.1 Vicinamibacterales bacterium | reverse complement strand
AGTGTCGCTCGACCGCGCGCGCAACGCTGCGCAGTGCCTGAAGCTCCTGATCGCTCATCGAAGCTGCGCGCCGCAACGCGTCCTCGACCGGCAGCGCCTGCGTGCCGCCCGCCGGAATGGGCACGTGGCGAATGGCCTTGTCGGCAATCTCGCGCACCGAGATTTCGCCGGTGATCTTTCCCATGACCCATCGGTCCGGAGTGACCTCGCCCGCGACCACGGCCGAGCCGAGCCCCCAGGCCGCCTCAATGGTGATGACGGATCGATCGCCGGTAGTCGGGCTGCGCGTGAACATCACGCCGGCCGTGCGCGCATCCACCATCGCCTGCACGACCACCGCCATTGCGACGCCCGCCTCCCGATAGCCGCGGCGCCGGCGATAGCAGATCGACTCGACCGAGTAGAGGCTGGCCCAGCATCGACGCAGCGACTTGAGCGTCTCGCTCCAGCCCGTCATCCACAGGTAGGTGTCCTGCAGTCCAGCGAAGCTGGCGTCGGCCGCATCCTCCGTGGTTGCCGACGACCGCACCGCAACGGCCTGTCCCGCGCTCTCCTCGGCGAGATCGCGATAGGCCGCGGAAAGTTCCTCGACCAGCGGCGGTGGAAGCGCGACGTCCTCCCATCGACGGCGCACGCTCAGCGAGCACGCCGTGACGCCCTCAAGGTCGTCGCCGTCGAGCGCCTCGACCTGCGCCCGAATCGGCGCGTCGCGCTCGAGCACCTGCAGGCAGCTCTCGAAGGCCTGGGTCCGGATGACGAATCCCGGTGGCACGGCGATGCCGGCACGCTGCAGTTCGCCGAGGCTTCCGCCCTTGCCGCCGACGAACGGACGGTCGTCGAGGCCGACATCGGCAAACCAGCTGACGTGCTCCGACGAAGCCAAGAGCGGCCTACGGCAGGATCGTGACGACGCCGCGTCCGCCGTCCACGCGGATGCGCTGGCCGTCCTTGATTCGGGACGTCGCAGTGCCGGTCCCGACGACGGCCGGCAGCGAGTACTCCCGTGCGACGATTGCCGCGTGGCTCATCGAGCCGCCGATGTCCGACACCGCTCCGGCGATCTTCTGGAAGATCGGCGCCCACGTCGGGTTGGTGACCTGACAGACCAGAATGTCACCCTGCTGCACGCGGCTGATCTCCTCGACCGACTTCACGACGCGTGCCGGGCCCTCTACGACCCCGCTCGAGGCCGCCGCACCCCTGATCTCGTTGCTCGGGGGGCCCTCGCCGGCGCTGAGCCACGTGTCCAGGCTCTCGCGCGTGATGCCCCACAGCATGACGATCGCCGGGTCGTCGATGACGTCCGGTACCGGCCCGAGCGCCGGCGGCGTGTCCTGCTTCGCCCACTTGCCGATCGCCGATCTCCGCTCCGCCACGATGCGCGGCCAGCGTTCCGGCCCGCGCGGCGGCGAGCCGTTGGACCATGACGTCATCAGGTCGATGATCGCGGCCTCGAGCTCGTAGTGCGTCAGCTGGAATACGTCTTCCTGGTTTGGGAAGAAGCCGTGCGCGGCCAGCAGTGCTCCGAACTCGCGGATCTTGTTGAAGAACAGATTCGTGTACCAGTGCTCGCAGTAGAACTTGTGGCCCTCGACGTACGGGAACACGCGGTGCGCGAGCCCGATCATCTGATCGTAGGCCGCGCGCTCCTCATCCGAGTTCAGGAGCAGCCGATACTCATCGATCAGCTCGCGACGCTCCGCCTGCAGCTTCTCGAACGGACGCTCCAGCGATTCGCCGGCCTTGACCTGGCGGATGTAGCCCGGCAGGCCGCTGAACGCCATCGACAGGTCGTCGTTCCACGAGCGGTGGTAGTGATAGAACCCGTCTCCGACGTTGATGTTGAACCACGGTTCGCGCGAGATCTCGAGCTCCTTCAGCCAGGCCCGGCCGGGTTCGCCGGACTTCTGCAGCGAGGCGATGATCGCGTCGGCCGACATGCCTTCGACGAACCTCGCGTCGACCTTGAGCTCGACCGCGCAGCGCGCGAGCCGTCTGAGCTCCTCGTCGGGCCGGAAGATCTCCGCCTCGATGCCGGCAACCATGCGCGCGACGGTCTGGTCACTGATCTCCGGGAACACCTTCTTGCAGAAGCCAAAGAACGTGAGGTACGCGCCGTAGCCGAGCAGCAGGAACTCGAAGTGGTGATGCCACATCCGGAAATATCCCTCGAGCGTCTTCTGGTAGATGTCGAGGAGATAGTGATTCGACGCGATCCCGCGGCCGGCGCGAACGTGCTCCAGCGGCTCGAACTCGGGCAGCTCGAGCTTCGGTAGCGCCCGCGCGTCGCCGATCAGCGCGAGCATCTTCTCGCGCCACTGCGCGTACAGGTTCTCCCAGTTGTCGTAGTAGTAGAACGCCCGCTGCTGAAACTCCACCGTGCGCCGGGCGATCTCCGCCGGATCGGTGACGGCGTTGCCACCGATGTAGACGCGGCCATTGATGATCCGATAGTCGATGCCGAGCGTGGTCGGGATGCAGTGGACGCGCGTCGTCGACGATCCGAGCGCACAGTACGCGGCCTCGGCCGTCACCATGTCGAATGGCGACATGGGCTCCGGGAAGTGCATCGAGTTGTAGAACCAGAACCGCTGGTCGTCCGCCGCCGTGAACTGCATGTAGTACGGGTAGGCCGCCTGCGTCGTCTCGGTCCCAGGGACTACCTTCAGGGAACTCGGCAGCGGGAAGCCCTTGGTCTTGACTGCGGCATGCATGGCATCAACCTCCACCGCGACCCGAATTGCGGTACCGCGGCTCGCTTGGCACTTCGCCCAGCTTATCGTGGGGGCTTGCCGGCCGTCACGAACGTCCGCGAACGCCTGCCCACGAGTCCGCGGACTGTCGCTGCCACGCCACGGCCGCATCCGCCGCCCCTCGCACCGCGTCGGGCAGCGTGCGGACGGGATCCAACGGCGCGTAAGTGCGCGGCTGCATTGCACTGTCGGTCGAGATTTTTGCGCTGTCGTACGCGCGGCGGTATGCCTCGGAGCGGTAGGCTCGGCAGAACATGCAGTCGCGCCGCCGCAAATGAACAGCCAGCAGACGCGCGCCCTGGTCGGGATCCGCGAGATGATCCTGCAGGGAAAGCTGTGTGCCGGCCAACGCGTTGCCGAGGCAGCGGTCGCCGAGCGGCTCGGCATGTCGCGCACGCCGGTACGGCAGGCACTGCCCGTCCTCGCGCAGGAGGGACTGCTCACCGAGCGCGAATCGCGGGGCTACGTCGTCAAGGAGATCAGCGCGGCGGACATCCTTGATGCGATCGACCTGCGGGGCATCATCGAAGGACTGGCGGCACGGCGCGTCGCCGAGCGCGGGGCGTCCCGCGCGTTCTGCGTTTCCCTGCACGAGTGCCTCGCCGACGGCGACCGGATGCTCGCCAAGGGCCACGTGGTCGAGAGTGACGAGGCGGTCTACGCCGAGATGAACGGACGCTTTCACGACCTGATCGTCCGCGAGGCGCGCAGCCCGATGATCGAGCAGGCGCTCGAGCGCACCTCGAGAATTCCGTTCGTGGGGCCGCAGGCACTGGCCTTCGATAGAACCAGCCTCGGTCAGATGTACGAGATGCTGTTCTACGCGCACCGGCAGCACCACTTCATCGTCACCGCCCTCGAGCGCGGCGAGAGCGCCCGCGTCGAGGCGT
>DASQHH010000094.1:0-4574 GCA_035632195.1 Vicinamibacterales bacterium | reverse complement strand
AACTGGCAGGTGCGACTGGTGCCGCTGCAGGAGCGGCTCGTGGGCGACGTGCGGGGGTCGCTGGTGCTGCTGCTGGGGGCGGTCGGCCTGGTGCTGCTCATCGGCTGCGTGAACGTCGCCAACCTGCTGCTCGCGCGCGCCGGCGCGCGGCAGCGCGAGATGGCGATGCGCGAGGCGCTGGGCGCGGCCCGGTGGCGACTGGCGCGCCAGCTCCTCACGGAGAGCGTGATGCTGTCGCTCGCGGGCGGCGCCGCGGGCCTCGCGGTGCTCATCGCGATGAAGGACGCGCTCCTGCGCCTCGTTCCCGATCGCATGCCGCACCTGAACGTCATCGCGATCAACTGGACCGTGCTGCTCTTTGCGTTCTCCGCGTCGATCGCCACCGGCGTGCTCTTCGGGCTCGCGCCGGCGCTCAATCTCGACCGCCTCGACCTCACCGGCACGCTGCGGCAGTCGGGCCGCGGCACTGCCGGACGCGCGCAGGCGCGCGCGCGGCGGCTCCTGGTCATCGCCGAGTTCGCGCTCTCCCTGACGCTGATGGTCGCGGCCGGCCTGCTGCTCCGCAGCTTCCGCGACCTCGTGAGCGTCCGCCTCGGTTACGACGCGTCCACGGTCGTCACCGTGCGCACGCGGCTGCCGTATCCGAACGATCCGACGCTCGATCGGTATGCGACGCCGGCGGGCGAAACGCCGTTTCTCCGCGAGCTGCTGCGTCGCGCCCGCGCGCTGCCGGGCGTGGAGGAAGCGGCGATCGGCGACTCGACGGCGATTCCGCTCAACCAGAACCGGGTTCCCGAAGGCCTGTTTTTCTTCACGCTCGAAAACGGCGGCGATGGCGCGAAAGCGAACACCGTGCAGCAGTCGACGGTGACGCCGGAGTATTTCCACCTGCTCGGCATCCCGGCGCTGCGCGGCCGGACGTTCACGGAGCTCGACGCCGCGTCCGGCGGCGAATCGCCGCGCGTCGCCGTGGTCAATGACGCGTTCGCGCGTGCTTACTGGCCGGGCGAGGACGCGGTCGGCCGCCGCTTCCGGAACACGAGGCCGGGCTCGCCATGGATCACCGTCGTCGGCGTCATCGGCGGGACGCGCACGCAGTCGCTCGCGGCCTTCGACGCGCCGCAGGTGTATTTCGACGTGTATCAGGATCCGTCTCATCACCTGGCGATCTTTCTTCGCGGCCATATCGACCGGGCGTCGATCGGCGAAGCGATGCGGCGCGAGATCCAGGCGCTGGACGACAGGCTGCCGGTTTTCGACGCGCAGCCGCTCGGGGACACCGTATCGGCGTCGGTGGCGGAGCGGCGGTTCTCGAGGGCGAGGGTCGGCCTGTTCGCGCTGACGGCGCTGATGCTGGCGGCTCTCGGCATCTACGGCGTCATCGCGTACACCGTCAGCGAACGCGCCCGCGAAATCGGCATCCGGATCGCGCTCGGCGCCGATGCGCGGACGATCCTTCAGATGATCTTCGGTCAGGGTGCGGCACTGACGGCGGCCGGCGCGGCCGCCGGCCTGGCCTGCGCGTTCGTCGTTTCGCACCTGATGACGGGTGTTCTGTACGGCGTGACGCCCACCGATCCGCCGACGTTCGCCGGCGTGGCAGCGGTGCTCGTCGCCGTGGCGCTCCTCGCCTGCTACTTCCCGGCGCGGCGCGCGATCCGCGTCGATCCGCTCACGGCGCTTCGCCAGGAATAGCGCGCCGAAGGCCGTGGTACTCTACGCGGTCCCATGGCGGAGGAGCCCGTCTACGTCACCAGCGGCCTCGTCCAGCTGACGAAGCCGCAGCTGGTTGGCACGCTGACCGGCCTGCTGCTCGCGTCGCTGCTGGCGGCCATCGATCAGACGATCGTCGGCACGGCGGAGCCGCGCATCATCGCGTCGCTCCAGGGATTCGACCGGTATCCGTGGGTCGCAACCATCTACATGCTGACGTCCACGGTGTCAGTGCCGATCTTCGCCAGCCTGTCGGACCGATACGGCCGCAAGCCGTACTTCATGCTCGGCGCAACGCTGTTCGTCCTGTCGTCGGCTCTGTGCGGCGCGGCGGGCAAGTTCACGTTCCTGCCGATCGACGGCATGGGGCAACTGATTGTCTTCCGCGGCCTGCAGGGCGTCGGCGGCGGCATGGTCATCGGGATTCTGTTCACGATCGTCGGCGACATCTTTTCGCCGATCGAGCGCGGCAAGTACCAGGGGCTGTTCGCGGCGCTGTGGGGCGTCGCGTCGATCTTCGGACCAACGCTCGGCGGCTGGCTGACGGACAACTGGTCGTGGCGCGCGTGCTTCTACGTCAACCTGCCCGTGGGCGTCGTGGTGCTGCTCGCGATGCACTTCCAGTTTCCGAGCATCCGCGGGCGGCGCGTCGACCATCGTCTCGACTGGGCGGGATTCGCGTCGCTGATCGGGTGGATCGTTCCGCTGCTGCTCGCCCTCACGTGGGCGACGGAGTACGGCTGGGGCGCCACGCGCGTCGTATCGCTGTTCATCGGCTCGACGCTGATGCTCGGCGTGCTGGTCGCCGCCGAAGCGCGCGCGGCAGAACCGATCATCCCGCTGACGTTCTTCCGCGATCCGGTGATCGCGGTCTGCTCGGTGGCCGCATTCGTGCTCGGGGTCGGCATGTTCGGGACCATCATTTACCTGCCGCTGTTCATGCAGGGCGTTCTCAACGTGTCGGCTACGCAGTCCGGCAACCTGTTGACGCCGCTCCTCATGGGCGTCGTCATCTCGAGCATCATCGGCGGCCAGACGATTTCGCGCACCGGCGAGTACAAGATGGTCGGCATCGCCGGGTCGGTGCTGGTCGCGATCGGGATGATTCTGTTCGCGCGGATGGACGCGGCGACCGTGCGGACCTACGTCGCCACCGCCATGGTGATTGCGGGGCTCGGGATGGGACTGCTGCAGCCGGTGTACACGCTCGCGGTCCAGAACGTGGCGCCGCGCGAGCGGATGGGCGCGGCGACGTCGTCGACGATCTTTTTTCGATCGATCGGCAGCACGGTCGGAGTCGCCGCGTTCGGCTCGCTGATGCTGACGCGGTATCACAACGAGTTCACGCGGACGATCCCGGCGGTGGTGCCGCAGCGCGCGCTGCCCTACTTCGAGAACCCGCTGCTGCTGATGCAGGTGCGTCCGCAGCTCGAGGAGGCGTTCGGCCGCGTGCCTGGCGGCGCCGCGCTGCTTCAGCGGCTGCTCGTCGGCGTGAGGGCCGGGCTGCTGCACGGCCTGCAGGAAATCTTCTTCTGGAGTGCTGTCATCATGACCGCGTCCATCGCGATCCATCTGGCGCTGAAGCGCGAGCCGCTGCGGGTGCGCCAACAGGTCGACAGCCCGGCGGCGACAGCAGCCGCTGCCGCCGCCCACTAAGTTTTTCGTTACTGGTGCCGAGGCATCGTCCGTTTGCCGTCGACGACCGGCGGGAAGTCCTTCGCCTCGTCGTACGCCTCGGTGATGAAGCGATCCTTGCTCTGCTGCGTGTCACCCTGCGTCGTCTTGTCGTACGGCGCCGTCAGGTTCGCGGCGAGCACGTCTTTCAGCGTCTTGCCCTGATCGCGCAGCGTCTTCGCTTTTGCGAGGACGTCGGCGACCATGGCGCGGTACGGCAACAGATCGTTCTTCTTCACCAGCGTGCCGTGGCCGGGCACCAGCGTCGTCCGCGGGCCGGCGAGCTTCTCGATCAAATCGACGGCGTCGAGCATCCCTTGCAGCGAGCCGCCGTTGGCCTGGTCCGCGAACGGATAGCCGAAGTTGCGATAGAAGTCCTCAATGTAGATCACGTCGGCTTTGCGGAAGCGGACGATGGTGTCGCCTGCCGTGTGTGACGGCATCATGGGGATGAAATCGACGGTCTCGCCGTTCATCTCGAAGGTGACGGCAGGCAGCCCCGGCGTCGAGGCGTTGTAACTGTAGACGCCGGTCGGCACGCCAATCATGTCGGGTGCTGCGGTGTTCGCCCGCCCGGCGGGGCGCACCATCTCATCGCGGAGGTTTTCCTGCGCGAAGATGACGGCGCCCTGCTTCCCGAAGAACGCGTTGGCGCCCGTGTGGTCCGGATGGATGTGCGTGTTGACGAGAACCTTGATCGGCGCGTTCGTGAACGATCGGATCGTCTTCAGGGTCTTGTCGGCGACCTGGCGATTCTCCGTGTCGACGAGCAGGACCCCGTCATCGCCGAAGAGCGCCATGGCGCGGCCGCCCGACGCGTCCGGATGCGCGGGATCGAGGCCTTCCGATCCATGCAGTACGAACAGGTTCGGCGACATCTTCGCCGTCACCATGATCTCGATCCTGTCCCACGGGATCTGATAGCCCTGCGGGAACGTGTACGGGCCTTTGCCCGGCTTGACGAGCTCGACGGGATACTGCGGCGCCTGCGCAGATGCCACGGCGCAGACGGCCGCCAGAGCGGCGGAGCGTAACAGAAGTTTCATGGGCATCACTTCTTGAGCGTCGGGTGCACGTAGCCCGCAGTCAGGATGTTCGGCGATGGACGGAAGCTCAGATAATCCGCTCCGCGTGCTGCGGTCTCGGCCGTCCGGGCCCGGGGGATGATGCCAACGGCGAAGTTCTCG
>DASQHH010000093.1:0-2562 GCA_035632195.1 Vicinamibacterales bacterium | reverse complement strand
CAAGCCCAGGACCACCTGCAACATCAACGATGCGCGAATGCCTTCGTCGATGGCCGGATGCGCGCAGACGAACATGAGCGCCAGGCGTTGGTCCGGAATCTCCGTCTCCGCCGCGGCGGCGTCCAACCCGTCAGCAATGAGCTGCAACTGACCGGCCGCGGCCTCTCCGCTACGGCGACGGCGGGCGATGTCGATCATCTTTCGACGGGCGACGGTCAGCAGCCACGCCTCGGGATTCGACGGACATCCGTTCAGCGGCCAGTCCGCGAGCGCCGCAGCGAACGCTTCCGACAACGCGTCCTCTGCCGCCGTCACATCGTGCGTCCGCGCCGCGAGGAAGGCGACGAGCTTGCCGTAGCTGCGGCGCGCCACCGCGTCCGCCGTGCTTCGTGTCTCGTCGCCTTCGTGGAAGCTCATGCACTCAGTTCACCCAGAGCGGACGTACCTCGACGACGCCGTGGTTCACCGTCGGGCACCGCGCTGCCCACGAGATCGCCGCGTCGAGATCGGGCACATCGATGACATAGGAGCCGCCCAACTGCTCTTTCGAGTCTGCGTACGGTCCGTCCAGCACCTGCGACTTGCCGTTCACGACACGCACGGTCGTAGCGGTCGCGCTGCCTTGCAGGCGATTGACTCCTCGCAGGATGCCGGCCTTCGTCAGCGCCTCGGTGTATGCCATGTAGGCCGCCACGCCCTCCTCCTGCTGGGCCGGCGTCAGTTTGGACCAGCCAGCCTCGTTCGAATACAGCATCAGAATGTATTGCATCTCAAGTCTCCGTCACGTTCGTGGGCGGGCACCATGCTCCGCCAGCATGATGACGCTCGAGCCTTCGCCATTTGGACAGGCGTTTGATTCCTGTGTGCGCTGTCGATGCAGAGTGCGAATCGAGTGGCGCTCTGATCTGGGATCGCTTCGCCCTCACGCCACGGCGATCAGCTCAGAATCCGCGAAGAAGAACGCGATCTCGATCCGGGCGTTCTCGTCGGAGTCGGATCCGTGGATGGCGTTGTGCTCGATCGATTCTCCGAAATCCTTGCGGATCGTCCCCTGGTCCGCTTTCTTCGGATCGGTGGCACCCATGATCTTCCGCAGATGGGCAACGGCATTCTCGCGCTCAAGCGCTGCGACGTAGACCGGACCTGAAGTCATGTACTCCACCAGCGACGTGAAAAACGGCCGCTCGCGGTGCACGGCGTAGAACCCCTCGGCTTGCTCTTGGGCGAGTCTCACCTTCTTGAGGCTGAGAATACGAAAGCCTTCGGCCTCGATCCGGCTGATGATCTTCCCGAAGTTGCCCTTGCGGACCGAATCGGGCTTGATGATCGTGAACGTGCGATTCGACATCGTGTGAGTTCCTTCTTCGAATGAGGATTGGAGGCAGCGGCGCGGTGCGGCTGCCAGAAAAGCGGCGGGCATTATACAGGCTGGGGTTTGGAGGGACAGGAGGCGTTTTGGGCTAGACGCGATCCTCTCCTTCGCGCAAGATGTCACGTCGCGTCAATGTCACACCGAACCCGTTTTTCGGAGAGCTCGAGATCCTGAACGTTCTTCACCTTGCAGCAGGCAACCGCTGGACCGGCGCCGCTGCGCTGGCTTTCGCGGAAGTCGAAGCTCTCCGCGCCGCGGGTGTCGAAGCGCACTTCGGCTATGTCGGCGGCTACCTGCTCGAGGAGAAGATCGGGAACATTGCCTTCGCTCACCCTGTGATCGAGAAGCCGCAGAACCCGGCGTCCTTCCGGCGGACGACCTCGGCTGTGCGGAAGCTGATCGACGCCTTGAAGATCGACGTCGTCCACGCGCACACCACTTACGATTATTGGCTGGCCCACTTCGCCGCCGGCAGAGCGCACGTTTCGCGAACGTTTCACGCCCGGCGCATTCTCCGCTCGGACCCGATCACGCGCTACGGTGTGGCTCGAACAGCGGGACTCTTCGTCGTGAACAAAGCCTTCCTCGACGCCCCTCTGCTCCGGCGGCGACGTCCGGTGTTCACTCCTCCACCGCTCGACGAGCGTCAGTTTCATTCGAAAGGGCCCCACGTTCGGGCCGCATACGGCGTCGCCGCTGCTGACGTGCTGGTCATCGTCATCGGCAAACTCTCGGCCGACCGAGGCTTTGAGGCGGCGATCGAGACGCTCGCGGAACTGAAAGCGCGACGCGCCGGAGTCCGCCTGATGATCGTCGGCCGCGGCGAGCACCGCCCGATCCTCGAGGAGCAGGCGCGTGGTCTCGGTGTAGCGGACGCTGTCATTTGGGCCGGCTACCACGAAGAGGATCTCGCCGAGCACTATCGCGCCGCCGACGTGCTTCTCTTCACGGCGAAGGGATCGGACGAAGGACATCGCGCGGTGATCGAGGCCATGGCCTGCGGCACGCCGGCGGTGACGTATCCGATCGAGGGCGTCGACGCCCTTCTCGGCGACCTTGCGCCGCGGCTGATTGCGCCCGAAGCCAGCCCCGCGAGTCTCGCTGCGACCGTCGACGCGATCCTTGCGGAAGACCGCGGCGTTCTGCGCGATCTCACCGCGGCACGGACCGCCGTCTTCGGCTACGCTCCC
>DASQHH010000092.1:0-6150 GCA_035632195.1 Vicinamibacterales bacterium | reverse complement strand
AGCCGACGAAGGACCGTGGGCCGCTCCCGAATCCCTTTCGGCGCTCGACGAATCGCTTTTGGCAGCCGACGAGTGACTGCTGGCAGCCGACGAATGACGGTTGGCAGCCGACGACGGACTCGTGGCACGCGACGAATGAATTTCGGGCGCCGACGACGCACTCTGGACGGCCGACGAATGACTGTTGGCGGTCGACGACGCACTCTCGGCGGCCAACGAATGATTTCTGGCAGTCGCCGATCCATTCTTGCGTTCGTCGACGGTGTTCTGGCGCGTCACGACACCGAATCGGCACACTTCGCGTCGAAACCGGAAACGACGACACGACGCACACGGTCGTGTCAACGACCCGAGGAGGTCGACCCCGGCGACTGAGCGAGCGGAGCGAAGAAAGGAGACGGGGTCGACGGGACTCGAACCCGCGGCCTCTGCCGTGACAGGGCAGCGTTCTAGCCAACTGAACTACGACCCCAAGAGATGTGCGCGGTCCGCCTCGGCGCCCCCGATTGTCACCGGCGCTCCGGCGTGACGCCTTCGTGTGCTTGCATCGCCAAAGCTCGCAAGGCGTCAGGCGAGCGAAGGCGTGGGCGGTACAGGATTCGAACCTGTGGCAGCCGGCGTGTAAAGCCGGTGCTCTACCACTGAGCTAACCGCCCTCACACTGCATCCGGGACCACTCTGCCAAAATCCAGCAGCCCGCTAAAGCGTTCCATTATACGTTGCCTTCAAGACGAGCAGCAACAGCGCGACGAGCCATCCGACGAGGGCGCGGTGCTCGTGATTGTCGAGCGCGCGCCGCCAACTGAACGCGCGCGAGGATCCCCCCGCCCGCGCGGAATCGCGGCCGCGGCGGTACAGATCGTACTGATCGCCGAACGTGCGGCGCAGAAACGCCTCTTCGCTCGCGATCGCGGCGGTGAGCGTCAGGACGAGGTACAGGGCGATCAATCCGATCACGATCAGGCTGTGCGAAGCGATCCCGAATCCGGCGCCCATGATCGACGACCCGACATACAGCGGATGCGCGAACCATCGATACGGCCCGGACACCGTCACCTCGCGCGCTTTGTTCAGGTGCCCCGCAGCCCAGATCCGCAGCGCCTCGCCGACAGCGGCGATCGACATGCCGACTGCAATGGAACCGGCGCTCGGCTCCGCGACGATCAGGACGAGCGGCGCGACGGCCCATCCGAGGGCGACGCGGAAGCGCGCTAACAATCGAGTCGGCACGGACGGATCACCCACGGTTCGCGACCGCGCCTGCGGCGTCGGATGCGGAATCGAGCCGCCGCGCGACCGCTCCGGCGACCTCTTCGACCTCGATGTCCTCGAGACACATCCGCCCGCGTTTGCACTGCCGCAGATGATGACACTGGCAGGCCGCGTCCCGCGTCACGGTGACATCCGCCGGGGCGATCGGCCCGTTGCGCGATGGGCGCGTCGGCCCGAAGAGGCCGACGAGCGGCACTCCGAGCGCGGATGCGACGTGCATCGGCCCGGTATCTCCGGACACCATCAGCGCGGCGCCACGGGCGAGCGCGACGAGATCGGCGATGGTCGTTTTCGGGGACACGATGGCGGCGCCCGGCGCGCCCGCCGCAATCTCCTGCGCCAGAGCCTCCTCCCCCGGTCCCCACAGAATCGCCGACACGAGGCCGTGCCGGTCGCGAAGCGTCCGCGCCAGCGCCGCGAAGCGCGCGGGCGGCCAGCGCTTGTTCGGCCACGCGGCACCGGGATTCAGAATCGCGTACCGGCCGCCGGTCTGCCCCGCAACCTGCCGCGCCGCGTTCGAGTCGATGCGGTCGATCGGGAATTCGGCGCGGCCCGCGGTCAGGCCAATCCGTTCCAGCAGTCCGAGGTTGATCTCCACGACGTGGCGCGTCTCGCGCGGATCGTAGAGGCCGCCACGGCCCGGATCGTAGACCTCCGTGTAGAAGAGCCGCGCGAGCCGCTCGCGGGCGTATAGCGAGGAAAATCCGATGACGCGCCCCGCGCCGGAACTGCGCGCCAGCGCCGCGGACTTGATGAGGCCCTGCAGGTCGAAGGTGACGTCGTACCTCGCGGATCGCAGCTCGCGGATTGCCGACACGAACGACGAATCGTGGAACGCCAGCCGCCGATCGATGACGGGCACGAGATCGAGCACCTCGTGGTGCTTCGCGCCGACGAGCCAGTCGATGCGCGCGGCAGGAAACGCACGGCGCAGCGCCGCCGCGACCGGAATCGCGTGCACGATGTCGCCGAGCGCGCCGAGCCTGACGAGGAGGAAACGGTTCACGGCTGCCGCCGGATTCTCGAGAGCAGATCGCGCGTCGCATGGTCCTTCGAGTCGCCGACGATCGCCGTCCGGCCGCCGTACGCGGCGACAGTCGCGCGCTCCGGCACGGTATCGACCCGGTAATCGGTCCCCTTGCAGTGCACGTCCGGCTTCAGCAGCGTCAGCAGCCTGTCGACGTGGAGCTCGTCGAAGACGATCACGTAGTCGACGCACCGGAGCGCGTCCACGAGCTCGGCCCGATCCGCGGCGGGCAGGATCGGGCGGCCCGGCCCTTTGAGCGCGCGCACCGACTCGTCGCTGTTGATTGCGACGACCAGCCGATCCGCCTCGGCGGCGGAGCCCTGCAGGTACCGGATGTGGCCCGCGTGCAGCAGGTCGAAGCAGCCGTTGGCAAACGCAACCGTCCGGCCCGCCGCGCGATCGCGGGCGATCGCGCCGCAGAGTGCTGTCTCGTCGAGAATCATCGGCCCCGGCTCAGACGCGTTCGCTGAAGCTCTGGCGGGCGGAGCGGCGACCCTGCTCCGGGCCCTCCTGCGACCAGCTCTCCGTGGCGGTGTCGTGATCGCTGGCGACGGCGTCGCCGAGCTCCGCGGGCGTCACCGTCGCCGTCCCCCGCTTCATCACGACGAGCCCGCCGGCGTAGTTGGCGAGCTTCGCGGCTTCGTAATGCGAGGCCCCGGCCGCGAGCGCGAGACCGAACGTCGCGATGACCGTGTCGCCGGCGCCCGTCACGTCGGTCACTTCGTCGGATCCGAAGATCGGGATGTGGACGGTCGGCTGCCCGCGCTCGAACAGCGCCATGCCGCGGCTCCCGCGCGTGACGAGGACCGCGCCCATGCGCGTCCTCTTCAGCAGCATCCGGCCGGCGCGCTCGAGCGCCCTCGCGTCGTCTTTCAGAGGCGCGCCGATCAGCTGCTCCACCTCGGACTCGTTCGGCGTGCACGCCGTCAGCGATCGGTAGTCGAGCAGACGGTATCGCGAGTCCAGCAGCACGGGAATCGGCCGCCGCCGCGACCGCGATGCCGCGACGCGCCGGACCTCGGCGGCAAGCGCCGGCGTCACGAGACCGGATCCGTAGTCGGACAGCAGCACGCCGTCGCAGCCATCGATGGCGCGCCGAAGCCCACGCGCGATCGTGCCGCCGGCGCGCGGATCGATCGGCCACCCCGCCTCACGATCGATCCGGACGACCTGCTGGCGCGCCGCGTGGATGCCGCCGGCAAGAATCCGCGTCTTGACCGGCGTCCGGAACTTCGCGTCCGCCACGATGTGACGGCGATCGATTCCGCGGTGCAGGCTCGCTACCAGGCGCCGCGCCTCGGGCTCGCGGCCGACGATGCCGAGCAGCCGCGCGCGTCCGCTGAGCGCCGCGACGTTGTTCGCGGCATTGGCGGCGCCGCCGCCGACGATTTCCGTCGCGTCGTACTTGAGGATGAGCACCGGCGCTTCGCGCGAGACGCGCGCCACCTCGCCATAGATGAACTCGTCGGCGATGAGATCGCCGATGACCAGCAGGCGCCGGCTCGAGAAGCCGTCGACGAGCGACAGCAGCCGTTCCTTGCGTTCGGCCTCGCCGGGCAGAGGATGCACGGACCGAGCGATCAACATTCTTGAGCCTTGCTTCTCATTCTCGTGCCTTGAGCCTTGCGCTTTGAACCTCGAGAATCCAGCTCGCCGCCGCGGCGAGATTATCGACGACGGCGTCGGCGGCGAGGCCGGCGGGCGGCCGGGATTCCTCGCCCGCGCCGTACCCGGTCCGGACGAGCACGCCGCGAGCGCCGACGGCGCGCGCCAGGCCGACGTCCAGCCATTTGTCGCCGACGACGAACGATCGCGTCGGATCGAGACCGAGATCCTGCGCGGCGCGGTCGACCAGGGCGCGGCCGGGCTTACGGCAATCGCACGCGATGGCGAACTCCGCGACAACGCCGTCCGGGTGATGCGGACACAGATAGTACGCGTCCACGCTCGCGCCGCCGGCTGCGAGCGCCGCCGTCAGTTCGCGGTGGACCTCGTGAACCGCCGCCTCCGTCAGGAATCCGCGCGCGATGCCCGATTGGTTCGTCACGACGACGACCGGAAGCGCGGCCCGATTGAACGCACGGACCGCGTCGACGGTCCATGGATAGACGCGGAGGCCGGCGGCGTCGCCGAGATACCCGACGTCTTCGATCATCGTGCCATCCCGATCGAGAAAGACGGCGGATCTCACAACGTCCGCCGCGCAGCGCCGGCAACCGCCGCGACGCCGATGCGCCGCATGCACCGGTGATCGATCGGGCATTCGCGGAGCATGCAGGGACGGCACCAGACGTCGTGGGTCAGCACGCGGTGCGCGTCCCCAATCGGACGGGTAGACGATTCGTCGGTGGGGCCGAAGACGGCGGTGACCGGCACGCCGACGGCGGCGCCGACGTGCATCGCGCCGGAATCGTTCGTGACCAGCGCGCGGCAATGCGTGAGCACCGCCGCGAGCGTCGGCAGATCGGTGCGGCCGGTGAGATCAATCGGCGCGGGCCTGCGGGCGATGCCGGCCTGGATCGCAGCGAGCACAGCGTCAGTGGTCTCGCGATCGGCGCGGCTGCCGACGATGACGGCCTGGACGCCGTCGGCCGCGAGATCGCCGGCGAGCGCGGCGAACGACCGCGGCGGCCAGCGCTTCGCGCCGCCGTACGCCGCGCCGGGCGCCAGCGCGGCGAGCGGCGACCGGCGGTCCCATCCCGCCGCGGCGAGGACGTCCGCCGCGGCATCCCGCCGTTCCGTGGCAACGGTCAGACGCGGCTCCGACGGTCCGTTCGGGAAGCCGAGCTCCCGAACGAGATGACGGTAGTACTCGACTTGGTGTCCCCGCGACGGGCGCGGAATCGCGCGCGTCAGCAGCCGGCCGCGCCAGTCGGTGCGGTAGCCCCAGCGGTTCGGGATTCCCGCGCGATACGCCGTCCACGCCGAGTGGAACGAATTCGGAAGCAGGATGACGGTGTCGAACGGGGCATCGGAGCCGCAGTCCGCTGGGCTGAAGCCTCGCGTTCCGGCGGGGACTTCCACGTCGGGCACCAGGGCGAACAGCGGCGCGACCGATGCCCGCGCTGAGACGGCAATCGTCGCCTCCGGCAGCGCTCGGCGCACGTCGGCGATGGCGGGCAGTGCCATCACGGCATCGCCCAGCCAGTTGGGCGAGACAATCAGAACGTTATTCACTCGCTGTCGCTCTCGGCTGCGGGAAACATGCCCGGCGCCCCCGTGGCCGCCGGCGCACCGGGATTGGCGTCGCGCCAGCGGCGATGCATCCACAACCAGAGGTCGGGATGGCGCCGCACGTACATCTCGAGGACGTCCGTGCAGCGCTGCGTGAATTCGCGCATCGCCGCGTTCCGGTCCGCCTCGATCGCGTCGGCGGACGGCGGCTCGACCGGGTGCTCGTAGATCATACGATAGCGCCCGCGGCCGAGCGGCAGGGCAAAGACGGGCAGAACCGGTGCACCGGTGCGCATCGCGAGCGCGGCAATCGCCGACGTGGTCGCCGCCGGACGCTGGAAGAAATCGACGGAGACGGCGTCGCGGTTCATGATGTGCTGGTCGATCAGAATCGCGACGCCGCGGCCGTCCTGGAGCAGGCGCAGGACGCGGCGGATGGTCCCACGCCGGTAGATGACCGTGTTGCCCGTGCGCTGCCGGATGTCTTCGAGGAGCCGGTTGAGCAGCGGGTTGTCGAGCGCGCGGCCGAGGACGCCGACGGGCGCGACGCGCGCCGCGTGCACAAGCGCCTGCAGCTCCCAGAAGCCGAAATGCCCGGTCACGAAGATGACGCCGCGGCCCTGCGCGTACGCGAGGCGCGCGCGCTCTTCGCCGTCGGTCTCGACGCGCGCGAGCAT
>DASQHH010000091.1:0-2580 GCA_035632195.1 Vicinamibacterales bacterium | reverse complement strand
CGGATGAATGGAGAAACCGGTACCGCGGCGTGTTCGGGTCCGAGCCGTCGTAGCGAAGCGGTACGCCGTCCCCGGTTGGACCGTCGTACTCGAAGTCATTGGTGCGATAGTTCACTGACAGTTGGCTCGTGCCGGCAAAGTCGACGCCGTACGACAACGATACCGGCGCGGTCGGCGTCTGCCCCTGGAGTGAGAACCCGTACATCTTCTCCTGCGGCGTTCGGTGCGAGACTTCGCGAACGAACGTCGCGCCCGTCGCGATGCCGCTCGGGCCGGATGCCACCGCTGAAGAATCGTCGCCGGCCGCGGCATCGAACCGATAGCGCGTCCCGTAGTTACGGAACTCGCTGAACAGTCCGCGAAGCGAAATCGTGCTGCCCCCGTCGAAGCGATAGTCCAGATCGCCGACGCCGCCCCCTCGCATGCGTCCATATATGTAGTCGCGCTGGTCCCACTCGACCGGAAACGACCGCGCGCCGTCGACGCTCCATGCCGGTTCCACGTCTTCGATCGACCGGTTGTTCCGGTCGAACGTGAGCCCGAAGAGCGCGCCCATCCTCTGCTGCTCTCCGAAGCGGCCGCCGTACATGAGGCTCGTTTGCCCCTGCCGAGCATCGAGCTGCGACTGCTGTCCACCCTGAACCGCGAGGTACCCGCGCGGGGCTCCCTCGGGAATCTTGGTCACGAGATTCACCGACCCGCCGATCGCATCCGCGTCCATGTCGGCGCGAAGCGTCTCCGACACCTCGAGCGCCCCGAGGAGGTCCGACGGCACGTCGTCGAGCTTGGCGACGCGGTCGGTCTTCTCCGTGCCTGGCACATGCGCGCCGTTGATCGTCACGTTCGACAGCCGCGGCTCCGTGCCGCGCACCTGCACGAACTTCCCTTCCCCTTCGTCGCGTTCGGTGGAGATGCCCGGCATTCTCGCCAGCGCCTCGGCGGCGTTGGCGTTCGGCAACGACCGAATCTCGTCACCCGACTGAATCACGACGAGATTGTCCGCCTGGTCGCGGCGGGCCAGCGCCGCCTCACGCGTCTCGTTGAGTCGCGGCGACTCCTTGATGATCACGCCCGCCAACTTCGCCGCCAGGCTTCGAAGCACGCGGTCCGGGGCGGTAACGAGCTCCGAACCGATCGTGACGGAAAACGTATCCGACGCGAAACCGAGTCGGCGTACACTGGCGACGTACGATCCGGACGCGATGGACGAGATGCGATACCGGCCCGACCCGTCGGTCACGCCCCCGTACGACGTGCCGAGCAGGTGTACGACCGCGCCGTGCACCGGTGTGCCGGCGCTGTCCGTGATGCGGCCCGCGAGCCCGCCGGCGACCGTCTGAGCGTGGGATGCCGCCGGATTCGCTGCGGTGAGAGCGGCAGCCGAAGCGGCGACGAGAGCTGTTCGAGCGAGAACGCGGCGCAGCCGGCCGGGCCGGCCGCCATTCACGAGTGGGGTGTGTGTCGGCATGGGAGTCGGAGCAAGAGGAGGCACATGGCGTCTTCGCCGCGAGCACCGACATTTATCCGGCGCCGCGCATGGTTCCGGCGACCAACCGGTAACGGAACGTCGTCGAGAGCGGAGCGCAGCCGATACCAGATCGATGTCTGTTTGTCAGGTCCCCGTCAGCCGGCTCCGTGAAGACTCCACGGTTGTCCCCACCACCAATCGATGAGGTTTTCTGGATGCTCCGTTCACGGCCGAGCCTGTCTGTTGTCGTGTTTTCTCTTTCCGCGATCGCGGCCCACGCGGCGGGCGGCCAGGCGCCGGTCGGCGATTCGATCGTCGCGACGCTTCCGCCGCGCACACCGCTGCCGGCCGAGGCGGCAACCGCGAGCATCACAAAATTCTCATTCATCGCCTACGGCGACACGCGCGGTCGGCACGACGGCGTATCGCTCCAGGCCGAACACTCGCTCGTGATCGAGTCGATGCTGGCCACGATCAAGAAGGCCGCCGCGACGGCCGATCCGATCCGGTTTGTCGTCCAAAGCGGCGACGCGGTGCAGGATGGCAGCGTCGCCAAGCAGCTCTCCGTCAGTTACGTCCCTCTCATCAATCGTCTCACGCAAGAAGGCGGCGTTCCGTACTTCCTCGCCGTCGGCAACCACGACGTCAGTAGCGGCAAGGAGCTCGACAACCCGCGGCGCGTCGCCGGCGTTGCCAACTATTTCGCGGCGAACGCCCGCCTCATCCCGCCCGACGGATCACCACGCCGGCTCAGAGGCTATCCGACCTACGCGTTCGGTTACGGGAACACGTTCTTCATCGCGTTCGACTCCGACATCCCGGAGGATTCGACGCAGTTCGCTTGGGTCAAGTCGCAGCTCGAGGGCTTGGACCGGCATCGGTATGTCAACGTCGCGATGTTCTTCCATCACCCACCGTTCTCGTCCGGCCCTCACGGCGGCGCCAAGGTCGAGTATCAAGCCGCGACGATCCGCGCCAAATGGATGCCGCTCTTTCGTCAGCATCACGTTCGCCTGCTGCTCACCGGGCACGAACATCTGTTCGAGCACTGGGTCGAGCGCTACAAGGACGAAACGGGTCCGCACCGGATGGACGAAATCGTCAGCGGCGGC
>DASQHH010000090.1:0-5819 GCA_035632195.1 Vicinamibacterales bacterium | reverse complement strand
CCACCACGTGTCTCACGTGGTGTGCGTTCGCGACGTTCGCCAGGGGATCGCCTTCGACCGCGATCAGATCGGCCAGCTTGCCTGCCTCGATGGTGCCGCTCTCGACGTGGAGCGCTGTCGCCGGATTGACCGTCGCCGTCTTGAGCGCTTCGTAGGGCGTCATGCCGGAGAGCACGTACGACATCAGCTCGCCGTGCAGGTTGATGGCGTTCGGCGTGTCGGTGCCGGCCACGATGAGTGCGCCCGCGTGCATGACGTCCATGACCATCTTGCCGCTCCCGCCGGGATCGGACGACGGCGCAGCGCCGCCGCGGCCACGGCCCCGTCCGCCTCCTTCGCCGCCGCCGTTCGCGCCCTGCTCCTGGATCCATTCCGGGTACAGCTTGAACCGCGGGTCGTTCTTCAGTGCGGGCTCGTCATCGAGGAGGCGCCGCGTGCCGCCTCCGCCGAGCGCCAGGGTCGGACACAGGATGCGCTGGCTCTTGCCGAACAACTGCACGACGTCGTCGTACGCCCGCTGCAGCGTCGCCTGTTTCGGCGAGTAGCCGCGGCGGCTGGTCGCCCCCGTGTGCTCCGTGTTGTCGACACCGACGAACGCGGCCGGGTAGATCTCGTGCGTGGCGACGGGGATGCCGATGCTGTGCGCGAACTCCACCATTCGCTTCTGCTGCAGGTCAGGCAGCCGGACGTAACTCTTCAGGAGGTCGTGCTGGAGCACCTTTGCGCGCTGCAGCTCCATCTCGAGCTGCGAAACGCTCGAGATGGCGATGCCCATCTTGTAATAGACGCGCTGCCACTCCATCAGATAGCCCGTGCCGAACACGCGCGGCCCGGGCCGGACGCCGGCTTCGTTGGCTTCGCGCTCTTCGACGGCTTCGTACGGCGTGTTGCCGGGGCTTCTGACGGTCGTGATGCCGAACGCGAGAAACGCGCGGCCCTCCGATTCGCCCAGGTCCGGCTGCAGGTGTGAGTGGAACTCGGTCAGGCCCGGCATCACGGTCAGGCCGCTCGCGTCGACCACCTGTCCGGTCGCATGGTTGGCGTCCGCGTGCGCGACGACGCTCGTGATGCGGTTGCCGTCGATGATGATGTCGACGTTCGACTGTTCCGTCGGGCTCTTCATGTCCACGAGCTTGCCGGCGTGGACCACAACGTGGGTCGTGGGAATCGCCGGCGTCCATTTGAGATCGAGAGGCACGGTCCGCGTCTCTCCCGTCTCGATGTCGACGATGCGCAGCTTGTCGAGCGACTGATAGAGGATGTGGCGCGAATCGCCCTGCCAGCTCGGCGAGTGCGCGCTCTCCGTCGTGACGTGTCGCGGAGGCCCGAGCGGTTCACCGCTTGTGGCGACCGGCCACACCGCGAGCGTGCCCTCATAGATCGCAGCCATCTTCGTGCCGTCGGGCGACCACACCGGGCCGCAGCCACCTCGTGAATCGATCGACAGCGTCGGCACGGCCGCGTACCACTTGTCGTCGTCGGACGCCATGATCGCGCCGACACCGCCCGGGACCGGGTGCGAGCTCCTCACGCCGGAGCCGTCGGACGCCATGGTCAGCACCTGATTCGTGCCTTCCCGGAAGCGCCGGGAGTAGGGCGCCACTTCGGCGAGCGCCACGCGCCTGCCGTCGGGCGACCACGTCGGCGTTCCGGGCTGCGCGAGTGTGTCGTGGACCTTTGTTACGTCGCCGGTTGCGACGTCCACGATCGAGACGTTGGCGACGCGCCACATGCCGTTGACGTCGAATACGGCGATGCGCCTGCCGTCCGGCGACCAGGTCGCGCCCTGTGGCTGGGTCGTCATGTGCGTCAGCTGGCGCGTCTGCCCCGACTTCATGTCGCGGACGAACAGCTGGAGGTGATCGTTGTCCTTGTCGGAGGAATACGCGAGCTGCGAGCCGTCCGGCGACCATGAGGGATCCGTATCGAACGCGGCGTCCCTGGTGACGTTCACCGGTTTGCCGCCCACGGGCATGACGTAGATGTCGCCGAGCGCCGCGAACGCGATCTGTCTGCCGTCGGGCGAAATCACGGGGCGCACGATACCGAGCGTCTGTCGGGGCGTCGTGGACGTGAAGTCCCGTTTGCGGGGTGTGTACGAACCGGCCGCGCGCGTCACCTGCATCGTTGCGGTGAATGGGATGGTGGTGGCAGCGCCGCCGTCGATCGAGCGCCGGCGAATCTTTCCGTCGGACACGTAGAAGAACTCGTTCGCCGACGCCCACGAAGCCCGGAAGGCGAACGCGTTTTCAGCTCCGGTCAGCGTCTTGCCGTCAGACTCCAGCTCGCTGCCGCCGCCGGCGGCCGCGTGATACACGATCTTGCCGCCCGGTCCCCATGACGGCGCATCCACGACGCTCGTGGCGGCCGTGAGCTTGTGCTCCGCCCCGGACGCCGCGTTGACGGCCCACACGCCCATGCCGCTGTCGCGGGTGGAGGCGAACGCGATTTCACGGTCGTCGGGCGACCACGACGGCATGTAGTCGTCGGCAGGGTCCTTCGTCAGTTGCTTCAGCTCTCCGGTGGCGACGGTCAGGGTCCAGATGTTGTAGTCGCTCCCGAGCGGGTTGCCGCGGTCCGACGAAAACGCCACGCGCGTTCCGTCATGCGACCAGATCGGTTCGCGGTCGTCGAACGGGCCCCAGGTCAGCTTGTGCTGGTTCGAGCCGTCGGGAGCGACGGCCCAGATGTCGTAGCCGCCGTCGCGGTAAGCGAAGAAGGCGATCCACTTTCCGTCCGGCGACCACGCCGGCTGGCGCGCATCGTTGAACAGGTCGGTGATGCGTTTCGCAGCGCCTCCCGTCGACGGCAGCGTCCAGATGCTGCCCTGCATGTCGATGGCGAGCGTGCGGCCGTCGGGCGACACCGCGACCGACATCGAGGTGCCTTCCGAAACGGTCACGTCGATGGGGGGCCGCGCGGGCGCCGCTTCGAGTGCAACCAGACCGACCGTCGCGAGCACTGCCGCCGTGCGAACCATGAACGCCTCCTTGACCCACGCGCATTCTACCGGTGTTAGGATCCGCCGGCTGATGAACAATCCGTTCGATTTCTCGGGCGCGACCGCGGTCGTCGTCGGCGGCGCGACCGGACTCGGCCAGGCGATGGCGGAGGGTCTGGCTGCCCACGGCGCGGCCGTCTGCATCGTCTCCAGGTCCGACGAAAAGGCGAGGGCGGCGGCAAAGACAATCGCCGACACGACGGGCGGCCGCTGCTCGTCGATGGCGGCTGATCTGTCGGATGAATCGTCGGTGCGCAAGCTCGCGATCGGCCTGGACCGGTGGTTCGACGGCGGGCTGAACATCGCGATCAACGCGGCGGGCGTCAACGTCCGCAACCCGATTGAGAAGATCACTCTGGAGGAATTCGAGTCGATCCAGCGTGTCAACATCACGGGCGCGTTTCTGCTGGCGCGCGAGCTGTTTCCGCTGCTGAAGCACGGACCATGGGGCCGGCTCATCAACGTGACGAGCATCTTCAGCTCGCGATCTTTTCCGCTGAGGACGAGCTACGCGTCGAGCAAGGGTGCGCTGCTCCAGCTCACGCGGACGCTCGCGCTGGAGTGGGCGCCCCACAAGATCACCGTCAACGCAATCTCGCCCGGCCCCATCCTGACCGACATGACGCGGCCGATTCTCGACAATCCCGAGGTATACCGGCAATTCGTGGCAAATGTTCCGCTCGGCCGCTTCGGCGAGCCCCACGAGGTCGTTCCCGCGTGCCTGTTCCTCGCATCGCCGGCGTCTTCGTTTGTCACCGGCGCCGACATACTCGTGGACGGCGGATGGACGGCGGCGTAAGATCCGCGAACCGCAAGGGAGGTTTCATGAAGACCCGTTTTGGCTCGGCGTTGGTCGCGGCGTTGGTGCTCGCGGGCGCGCCGTCGCTCGTTGCGCAGTCGAAGGCGAAAGCCACGAACGTGCCCGAGATCGCGTACGACTCGGTGCCGAACTTCTTCAAGATGCCGCCGAACATCTACTTCGGCGAGGGTATCGGCGTCGCGACGAATTCGAAAGGCCACGTCTGGGTGTACACGCGCAGCGGCGAGACGCGGCTGTTCGAGTTCGACCAGAACGGCAACTTCGTGAAGGAGTGGGGACAGGGCCTCTACGGACTCGCGTTCGCGCACGCGGTGCGCGTCGATCCGCAGGACAACGTCTGGGTCGTGGACGAGGGGACGAACATGGTCATCAAGTTCAATCCCCAGGGCAGGGTCGTCATGGTGCTCGGGCGGCGGCCCGAAGCGGCTGAAGAGCTGACCAACATGAGCGGTCAGGGTTCGGCGCCGAACTCGAACAAGCCGTACTCGTTCAATCGGCCGACCGACGTCGCGTGGGACAAGGACGGCAACATCTTCGTATCCGACGGCTACGGCGATAACCGCGTGGTGAAGTACGACAAGAACGGACGTTTCATCAAGTCGGCGGGGAAGGCGGGCAACGGTCAGGGCGAGCTGCGGCTCCCGCACACGCTTGCGGCCGACGCCGCCGGCAACATCTACATCGGCGACCGCAGCAACGCGCGCGTCCAGGTGTGGGACAACGATCTCAACTTCAAGGCTATTTACGACCAGGTCGGGAGCCCGTGGGCGATCTGCGTGTCGCCGGGGCCGCATCAGTATCTGTTCGTCTCGAACTCGATCCCCGACAACGGCGACTCGCGTCTGGTCGCGCAGACGGGCGAGATCTACAAGATGGAGCTCGACGGCACCATCGTCGGCAAGTTCGGCAAGGCGGGCAAGGCCTTCAAGGAATTCAGCACGGTCCACGAGATCGACTGCCGCAATCCGAACGAACTCTTCGTGTCCGAGATCACCGACTGGCGCGTCCAGAAGATCCTGCTGCACTCGTCGTCGACGTCCACCGCGGCCGGGAAAGGGAAATAGCGATGAAAAAAACCATTGTTTTCCTGTTCGCGCTCGGAACCGCGGTCGCAGCGCAGTCCGTTCCAGAGATCCCGTTCGATTCGAATCCCGAGGCGCTCAAGTTGCCGGAGATGATGAACTTCGGCGAGGTTGCCGGCGTGGCAACCAATTCGAAAGGACACGTTTTCGTCTACGAGCGGACCGGACCCGCGAGTGCGACGCTCGGATCGTCGCGCACGTTCTACAAGGCGGGGTCGAAGCTGCTCGAGTTCGATCAGACCGGCAAGCTGGTGCGCGAAATCGGCCAGGGCGTCTACGGACTGAATTTCGCGCAGGCGGTGCACGTCGATCCGCAGGACAACGTCTGGGTCGTCGATCAGGGCTCGAGCAACGTGATCAAATTCGATCCGGAAGGGCGCATTCAGCTCGTGCTGAGCCGCAAGCCGGAGGCGATTTCGGTGCGTCCGATCCAGCGCGGCGGTCCGCCTCCGGAGGGACGCGCGGGCGCGGCTCCCGAAGGGCGCGCGGCGGGAGCCGGCGGCGGCGGTGGGCGCGGCGCCGCGGGTCCGCCCGGAACCGGCATCCCCGGCGACAGCTTCGTGCGGACGGCAGACGTCGCCTGGGATCGCGCCGGCAACATCTATGTCGCCGACGGAGTCAGCCCCAACGGCAATGCGCGAGTGGCGAAGTTCGACAAAGACGGGCACTTCATCAAGTCATGGGGATCCCGCGGCAGCGAGCCGGGCCAGTTCAGCATGCTGCACGGGATCGCCCTCGACGCGCAGGGCAACGTCTACGTCGCCTATGCAGGCAACAAGCGCATCCAGGTGTTCGACGGTGACGGCAACGTCAAATCGCAGATCACGGGCATCGGCACGCCGTACGCGATCTGCATCACGCCTGGCGCGCACCAGTATCTGTACAGCTCTAACTCCAACGACCCGGAGACGCTGGA
>DASQHH010000089.1:0-5568 GCA_035632195.1 Vicinamibacterales bacterium | reverse complement strand
TCCGGCGGCGAGAACTTCTCGCCGAACTGCGGCGAGAACGGGTCGAACTCCGACGTGAAGTCGTCGGTGATGACGCCCGTGAAGTGCGCCGCGACGTGCGTCGAGCTGAAGATCCAGAACTTGGCAAGCGCCGCGGACTGGTCGGTCAGCGTGATCTCCTTGCGATCGCAGAGATTGCGCGTCGCGCCCGCGAACGGCGAGATCTGCGTCGACTGCGGGAAGAGGCTGATGTAGTCCGGCACGACGCGCGCGGCGCCGACGCACGGCCAGAAGCGCTCGACGCTGCCCGTGTCGCCTTCGGCGTTCGGCAGCGTGGTGCGGCCGAGCGTCTGCGTCGGGTTCTGCGCGTTGTTGGCGTTGTAGAGCGCGCTGATCTCCGCCTGGTCGGGCAGGATGAAGACATTGCCGAGGCCCGCGAACTCCTGCGTGGCCGGCGCAATGTAGTTGTCGCCGATCAGGATGTTCTTGTCCTCTTCCTTCACGAGCTCGTAGCCCGGCGGCACGATCATTTCCACGACGTACTTGCCAGGGAGCAGCATCGGCGTGCCAGACCGGTACGGGTCGGTCGTGTCGGGGTTGGTCCCGCACGCGGTGCAGTTCGTGCCGGTCGGCCTCCCGGTCTTCGGATCGAGCGAGGTCACGCTCGGGAACGAGTACATGCCGTCGTAAGGCGCCGGCTGCACCTGGTTCCAGTTGTGCATGCCGTCATAGCACTTGAACTGCGCGTTGTTCGGCAGCGGGTGGGCCGGGACGCCTCCGTTGTTGTACAGGTCCAGCCACTCCGGCTGGTCGTACAGCGAGAAGAAGAAGATGTCGGCGTTCGTGCCCGTGTCACGGCCCTGGCCCGGGCAGTTCATGTTCGGGTTGCCGTCGGAACGGAAGCCCTGCGCCCAGTCGTCCCAGCTGCTGGTCTTCGTCGTGTCGATCAGCGTCAGCGTCGGCGTGATGCCGTCGGCCGCAACGCCTTCCTTGTAGAGGTTGACCGTCACGCCCGGAACGTCCGGGGTCCAGCTGGTGTGAATGAGCAGCGTCGGGTCGTCAAACGGCCGCGTCGAGGCATAGATCACCTCGCCATGAATGCCGCCGGTCTCGCCGACCGCGTACGGCTTCTTGCCGAACTCAATGAACTGGTTCTGGCCGGAGAAGCCCTGCCAGCCCTCGGTCCCGAACCAGAACGGCGGGTCGACGCGGCCCGTCGAGCCACCGGCGCCGCCGGGTGCCAGGGGCGCCGGCGCATCGGTGCAGTCCGCGGTCGCGCAGTAGAACGCGCCCGGGACTCGCAAGGCCGTCGGCACCGGGATCTGCTCGGCCGTGTTCGCGAGGAAATGGGCAATGTTCGAGTTGCCGCACACCGTCCCGGTGGTTCCGCCGCACGGCGAGCCGTCGGACGGACCGCCGGCGTCGTAGACGACGTGGGTGCCCGTGCTCTTGTAGCGCGTGGTGTCGGTCTCGATCACGTACCAGCTGAACAGCGGGAAGATCTCGTTGAAGCCCGCGTTGCCGAAGAGGTCGGTGTTGTTGAAGTTCGAGTAGCTGCCGTCGCGGAAGCGGTTGTTGGTCGCGACCAGCGCAAGGCCCTGCTCATTGGCGTCGCGGACACCGTTGCCGTTGGTGTCGAAGAACGTCGTCGTGTAGATGTTGGCCTGCCACTGGTTGATCGCAAGCTGGCCAAGGTTGACCGTCGCGCCACCCGCGAGCCGCACCGGCGTCGACAGACCATCGACCAGCATGTCGTTCCACTGGTCGAAGACCGTGATGCGCCAGTCGCCCTCGGGCAGGCCCGAGAGCGTGAAGTTTCCGTTCGAGTCGCACTTCGTGAACGCGAAGTCCTCGCCGTCGGCGTCGCCGAAGCTCACGTAGCACTGCGTGAAGGAGAAGCTGCTGTTGTCGCCGCTGCTATAGAGCCGCTCGTCCGGCGTTCGGCTCATGCGCTCCGTGGTCACCGTTCCGGTCACCGTGTTGTTGCAGGTGTACGGGACTCCGGGTTGCGGCGAATTCGCATCGGTGCCGTTGCAGACGTAGGCCTTGCGGGCATTGATGATCGCCGGGTTCGCGAAGCCGATCGACACGTGGTAACCGGCCGGACCGTACTCCTGGAAGAAGCTCGGCTCGCCGATGCGCAGGAACGAGTCGTGCGCCTTCTGGCCGTCGAGCGTGTTGGTCTGCAGCCACTCCTCGCCGCGCGCGATCCGGTCCGCGCCGGGCGTCGCGACGACGCCGTAGCGGCCGGGCATCAGGTTGGAGACGACGACCTGGCCGGCGAGCGGCGAGAGCGTCTTGCCGTCCGCCTCGAACTTCGGGCAGGTGACAATCGTGCCGGTGATGCCGGTCGGGCTCGCCGTGCCGTCCCAACCGACGTTCTGGTTCGCCCCGGAGATCGGGCACGCGTCGAGCCCGGTGTTCGGGTCCTTCGTGCCGGCGAGACCGTTCGACAACGGCATGTTGAACATGTCGTAGGTCATCTGGCCGGTCGCATCGCCGGTGCCGCCGGCGTCGTCAAAGAGCGTGATATTGAATCCGCCGAGGCCCGGCTCGTTTGGTGACAGCACGTCGATGCCGCCACCGCCGTCCTGCTCGCCGTTCAGCGGGAAGTCGTCCTCGAAGACGAACACCGAGAGCTTCGACGGCGGGAACGGATTCGGCTGCACGAGCACGGTCACGTTCGGGGGGAACGCGCCCGACGTCGCTGTGCAGACGACCGAATTGACCGCCGGCACGCACATGATCGGCGCGCCGCCCATGCCGTGGCCACAGCTCGGCGTCGGGTTGCTCAGGCAACTGTTCGCGTTCTCGAACGAGTTGGCCGCATCGCCTGGCAGTACCGAGATGTAGTAGCGCTTGGTCGGGTCGAGGTGGACCTGGCTCGGCAGCAGCTGAGCCTGGCCGTTGCCGGTCGCGTCGGGCCGGCAGATACCGTTGCCGACGTCGCACACGACGTTCGCACCGGCGATGGCCTGCCCGCCCTCACACGACACCGGGCCCGTGCAGCCCGCTGCCACCACCGGCATGTAGCTCGTGTGGAAGTTCGTGCCGAAGGTCGGAACGAGCCCGACGTTCGTGATTCCGTTGATGCCGCCGAAGGTCGGGCAGCCGGTTGCCGGCGGATTCGTCGTGCAGTTCGGGTTGATGTAGAAGGTGCGGTCTTCTTCGATGATCCAGCGATAGTCGGTGACGGGGGTCGTCTTGTCGCCGCCGTCGACGACATTCACCGTCAGGCCGGTAGCGGGCAGGAACGTCAGCTGAACGGTCGCGGCGGTTCCAGCGACCGTGCCCTGCGAGTTCTGCGCCTTGAAGCTGAAGGAGTACGTGCCGGCCCCCGGGACAGTGGCGTTGAAGCCGCCGTTCGCGTCGACCGACAGCGACGAGAATCCGGTCGACGTCACGCTCGCTGCGTTGACGGTCAGCGGATGGCCGGCGGCGTCCTTGCATCCTGCGAGGATGCCGGGCGGCTTGATGCTCAGCGTGGTCGCCACGTTCGACGTGAAGCCTGAGTTGGTGCACGTCACGTTGCCGTCGATCGTCGCCGCGGCGAGCGTGACCGTCGCGCTAATACCGGAGGAACAGACGCCCGCGGTGACGCTGCCGTTCGCGCAGTACGTGAACGAATCCGATGTCGCGGTGCCCGACGGCAGGTACGAGAAGGTGCCGTTCGCATTCAGCGTCACGGTGCCGTTCGTGGGCGTCGCAAGCAGCGTCACGCCGATGACGTTCGTGTCGTTCGCGATCACGCCAAGCGACGGATCAGAGACCGCGAAGGGCTGTCCTGCAACCAGCGAGTTGTACGTGTCCGCCCGGGCAGTGGCCCCGCCGAGCGAACTCGCCGCGGGCGCCGCTTGGCCGTTGGTCGCGATGTAGGCGAGCATGCCGCCGTCGCGGCCGATAGAGTTCGCCGAGAGGCTCAGCTCGCGGTCGAAGACCGGGAGCGCGGTCGTGCCGGTGGGCACGTTCACCATCACGTCGTTGGTCTTGCCTGCCGGCATGAACACTTCGCTCTGGACGCGCGAGACGCCCGGGAGACGATTGCCGTCCTCGGCGATCAGGCTGAAACCCGGAGTGGCAGCGCCAACCGCGCCGCCCGCGTTGACTAGAGGCGTCGTCATCGCGCCGACGATCGAGGGCACGTGCATGCGCAGGCCCGCATTGACGAGGCGCACGAGCACGCTTCCGGTGGTCGCGGCGGGCGCGGTGCTGAACACCGAGCCGGCCGCATTCGTCTTGTCGAACGCGACGCCGTTGATCAGGTAGTAAAGGGGCGTGTAGTTGACGGCCGGCGGATAGCACGCCGGGGTCGCGACGCTCGGAACGTAGGCCGGATTGCCGCAGCCACCGGGCTGGCCGGACCACACGAGAGACTCGCTGAACGCGACGGCATTCACCGCGGCGTTCACCGCATTGTTCTGGACCGGGTCGATTTCACTCATCAGCAGTGGAATCTCGGCGGTATAGGTCACGGCCGGGCTCGCGCCCGCGGCCGGATACGCGGTACCGGGGGTCGTTCCGGCGGGCGCGGTCGTGACGACTAGCATTCCGTAGAGGCCCATCGGGCCCTGGATCGACGGGTGCGTGCCGGACTCGATCAGGTAGGTGCCGGGCTTGAGGCCGCTCCAGGTCAGCGCCGTCGTCGTACCAATCGCGACTTCGGTCGAGAACGACTGGACGCGATTGCCCTGCGGCGGCGGGACGTTCGTCGGGCCGGCGTTCGGAATCGACCACGTCACGCCCTGAGTCGCATGCGCGGGGCTCGGCGTGCTGGTTGCCGTCGTTCCAAGGCCGCCGCCCAGCTGACCGATGATCACGAGCGAGGTCGGCACCGAGTTGCCGTTGGCAAACAGCAGTCCGTTCGTCAGGTTGACCGTCAGCGCCGTCGAGGACACGCCGGGCGCCGACTCCGTGTAGGGAATCGTGATGACGACGGGCGACCACACGCCGGTCGTCGTCGACTTGATCGCGGGATTGAGCGCGGCGCAGGTCGCCGTCGACCCGGTCGCCGCCGCGCCGCAGGTGTAACCCCACATCGGGACGGCGGAGCCGTCCGGAAGCGGAGCGGTGAGCGTCCCTGAGGCAGTCAGGTTGATCTGCTGCTGCGCGAAGGACGCGCCGCTCGCCAGCAGGAGAACGCAAGCCGCAAGTCCCGCTTTGGTCAGGACTGACTTAGAGGTATTGAATCGCATTGCCGTTCTCCTCGTCCTAATTCGATTCGTCGATCACGAATTCGCGCGAATCGACGAGCATCATCATCAACATGCCGCCCGGGAAGATGTTCCCGGTGGTGATCTCGCGCTCGTTATGCGAGTGCCACATGAAGGCGAAGCCTGCTTCGCCGCTCGGCGAATTCGCGATCGTGCCCGACGGAGGCGTCGTGCCCGTCGCACCGCAGGAGCCCGCTGGCGCGCCCGCGCTGCAGCCGGTCGCCCGCGTGGTCGCGTTCGGACCAAGGTACGGGCTGCCGCCGAACCAGGCGCCGTTGGTGAAGAGGTTGGGGTCGGGAAGCGTGACCGGGCCGCCCGACGCGACGTCGCCGAACGGCAGCGCCTGGAGCGGCTTGTCGTGATCCTGGCACCACTCGAA
>DASQHH010000088.1:0-6960 GCA_035632195.1 Vicinamibacterales bacterium | reverse complement strand
TGAAGCATCGGAAGATCTGCTGACGGCGATGCACGAAGTGATCGGCCACGGTTCGGGCAAGCTGAGCGAAAAAATCAAAGGTGGCGCGGAGCCGTATCTGAAGGAGTACTTCTCGACGCTCGAAGAGGGCCGCGCGGATCTGATGGCGCTGTGGAACGTCTGGGATCCGAAGTTGAAGGAGCTCGGCCTCATCAAGGACCAGGACGACGTCGCGAAGGCGATGTACGACGCGGCGGCGCGCGTCGCGCTGACGCAGCTCCGCCGGATCCCGCGCGGGACGACGATCGAGGAAGACCACGCGCGCGACCGTCAGCTGATCGTCAACTACATCAAGGACAAGACCGGCGCCATCGAGCAGTTCGACAGGGACGGCAAGACCTATATCCGCGTCAAGGACTACGCGAAGATGCGTGAGGGCGTCGGCATGCTGCTCTCGGAGCTGATGCGCATCAAGGCGGAGGGCGATTACGACGCGATCAAGGCGCTCATCGACAAGTACGGCGTGCACTTCGACCCCGCGGTGCGCGACCAGATGGTGGCGCGCTACAAAGTGCTCAATCTGCCGACCTACTGGGCGGGCATCAACCCGCAGCTGACGGCGCAATTCGATGCGAAAGGCGACATCACGAGCGTCCGGATCGCGTATCCTCGTGACGCCCTGAAGCAGTACCTCGACTACGGAGCGATGTACCGAAAATGACCTTTCTACGCGACGTGAAGATTGCCGCGCGCTCGCTGGCGCGCGCGCGCGGACTCTCGCTCACCGTCATCGCGACGCTGGCGCTCGGCATCGGCGCCAACGCCGCCATCTTCAGCGTGGTGCGCGGCGTTCTGCTGAAGCCGCTCGTCAACCGCGACGAGAGCCGCCTCATTTACATCCGCCAGAGCGCGCAGGGCATCGGCACCGACAACGCCGCGTTCTCGGTGCCGGAGATCGTCGACCTCAAGGCGCGGATCAAGACGATTTCCGCCTTCGGCGACTTCTCGCAGATCGGCTTCACGATGATCGGCCTCGGCGACGCGCGCACGATCCGCGCGGGCGTCGTCAGCGGCTCGTACTTCGAGGTGATGGGCCTGAAGCCGGTGATCGGCCGCCTCATCGACGCTCGCGACGACGGCAGGGACGCCCCGGGAGTGGCCGTGCTGACGTACCGCTTCTGGACCGAGTCGCTGAAAAGCGATCCATCGGTGCTCGGCAGGGTGATCCGCCTCGGCACGCGGTCGGCGACCATCATCGGCGTGCTCGAGCCGTCGGTGCCCTATCCGGCGGAGACCGAGCTCATCGCCAACGTCGTCACGAGCCCGCATCACATGTCGGCGACGATGGTGCAGGGCCGCGTGCACCGGATGACGGAGCTGTTCGGACGGCTCGCGCCCGGCCAGACGCTCGAATCGGCGCGCGCCGAGCTGAAGGCGGTGCACGCATCGATCGTCAGCGAGCACCCGGAGTCGTATCCCGACCGCGCGAACTTCGGCATCGACGCACGGCTCCTGCGGGATCAGATTACGGCGCGCGCGCAGACGGTGCTGTGGGTGCTGCTCGCGGCGTCCACACTGATTTTCGTCATCGCCTGCAGCAACGTCGCCAACCTGGTGCTGGCGCGGACGGTGCGCCGCGAGTCGGAGCTGTCCGTGCGCGCCGCGCTCGGCGCCGGCACCGGCGCGCTGCGGCGGCTGCTGCTCGCAGAGAGCCTCGTCCTCTGCGGCACCGGCGCGCTGATCGGCGGCCTCATCGCTCGACCGATGGTGGCCGTGCTGGCGCGCTACGCGTCGCGCTTTTCGGTCCGCGCGCTGGACCTGACCGTCGACTTCAGTCTCGTCTGGGTCGGCGTGGGTCTCGCCCTGGTCGCCGCGTTCATTCTCGCGTTCGTCCCGCGCCTGCCGGTCAGTGTCCCGATCGCGTCCAGCACCGGCGGGGTGCGCATTACCGGTGCGACCAATCGCCGGCTGCGCACCTTCGCGACGGTTCAGATCGCCGCGTGCTTTCTGCTGCTGGCGGGCGCCGGGATGCTCCTGAAGACGCTGCTCGCGCTGCAGTCCGCGCAGACCGGCTTCGACACGCGGCACGTCCTCGCGGTCAACCTGCCCGTCATGCAGTACGGGCGCACGACGCCGCAAATCATTGCCTTCTACGAGGAAATGGTCCGCCGCGTCAAGGCGCTGCCGGGCGTCGACGACGTGGCGCTCGGATCGTCGGTGCCGTGGCGCGACGCGGGCGGCTTCGGACCGGGATTCCAGTTCGCCGCCGAAGGCGTGACGAAAGCCGCTGGCGAGGAGGACGCGCGCGCGCGCTTCCGCGCCGTGACGCCGCGCTTCTTCGCTTCGCTCGGCGTGCCGATCATCGCCGGACGCGACTTCAACGAATCCGACCGCGCCAATTCGGAATCGGTCGTCGTGATCAGCGAAAGCCTGGCGCAACGGATGTTCCCGAATCAGGACGCCGTCAACAGGCACATCAGCTGGACCGATCCGGTGATGAAGTTCATCGACGTCCACCAGAACCCGCGCCGGATCGTCGGCGTCGCCAAGGACGTCGACGACGAGAACATCGTGCCGGGGCCGGCGTTCACCATCTACCACCCGTTCGAGCAGATTCCCGGATTCGTCGGACGCCTGTTCGTGCACACGCGCCAGGACCCGTACGGGCTCGTCGCTCCGATGACGCGCGTCATCCGCGATATGTCGGCGGAGCAGCCGGTGGAGCGCGCCGCCACGCTCGAGGACGTGCGCGCCGAAGTGCTGACGCCGGATCGACTCAACACCGTGGTGTTCGGCGGCTTCGCCGCCGTGGCGCTCGTCATCTCGATCGTGGGCGTCGCGGGTGTACTGGCGTTCTCGGTGAGCGCCCGGACGCGCGAGTTCGGCATCCGCCTCGCGATCGGATCGCAGCCGGCATCGATCCTCACCGGCGTCCTGCGCGAAGGCGTCGTCATGGTGGCGCTCGGCATCGTCGCCGGCGGCGTCGGCGGCTACGCGCTCGCGAAGATCGTCGCCAGCTATATCGCGGACATCAGGCTGCCTGGCGCGATGCCGATTGCCGGCTCGGCCGCCGTTCTCGTCATCGCCGCGGTCACGGCTGCGCTGCTGCCCGCGCTGAGGGCGGCGCGTGTGGATGTCATCGAAGCATTGAGGTCAGAGTAGTCAGGCAGTCGGCCAGTCGGCCAGTCGCCAGTCGCCAGTCGCCAGTCGCCAGTCGCCAGTCGCCAGTCAGCCAGTCAGCCAGTCAGCGGCGGCGACGCGTTGGCGTGCGTTCGAGGTGTCTTATCAGGCCGGTCAGCATCTTTGCGATCTCTGCGTAGTCGTTCGTCAGCGACAGCCTTTCCGAATCGGCCACATGATCGCGGTCGCGCGCGACGACGAGCTGCGTCCGGACCTCTCGAGTCGATCCGCGAGAGCGATAGCAGTATTCGCAGAAATGGCGATCCGTAGACTGCTCGAATCCCTCTGATATCAGAGAAGCAGTGCGCTCCGATGAGGACGCCAGCTGTTCTCGCAAACGCAGATCCCGCTGGAGTGACGGCCGCTTCAAGATCTGTGAGATTCGTCCGGAGGCCGCGAGTGCCTTTTGATAGACAACGAGTTCGTCGACGCTCTTGGCCGTCATGCGTACGGCATAAGAGGCGGCGTACCTGAATCCCGCGAAAGTCGGTCTGTTTTGTGGGACATTCGCGAGCATTGAGCGGGAGACTGCAACGCCAGTCGTCACTCCCGCAACCTCAGTTGTCATCGGCGGCGACTGGCGACTGGCGACTGGCGACTGTAGAATTGTCGCCATGAATCCACGCCGTTCTTTCCTCACGCGTGTCAGCGCCATCGGCGCCGTATTCGGTTTTGGCGGCGCCGCAGCCACCGCGCAGACACCGGCGGGCGGAAAGTTCCAACCGCTTCGCGACGCGAAAGACGACTGGTACGATCAGATTCCCGGCAAGCGGCGGATCTTCTTCGACTGCACATCGCCATCGGGCGTCGTCGACGGCGCGATGTTCGCCGGGAACTTCTTCGCGGGCAACAAGAACGGCTACGGCCTCGAGCAGGGCGACCTCGCCGTCCTCGTCGGCTTCCGCCACAACGCCACGTGCTTCGGCTACAGCGAGGCGATGTGGAACAAGTACGGCAAGATTCTCAGCGACAACGCAGGCCCCTGGACCGATCCGAAGACCGGTCAGCCCGCGACGACGAACGTGCGCAAGACGTCGCTCGAGAATCTCGCGAAGCTGGGCGTCCACTTCACGCTCTGCGAGTTGTCGACGCGACGCTTCTCCAGCGCCGTCGCCCGCGCCACCGACCAGAAGCTCGACGACGTGTTCAAGGAAATCTCGACGAACCTGATGCCCGGCGCGCGACTCGTGCCGGCGGGCATCGTCGCCGTCGACCGCGCGCAGGAGCACGGGTACTCAATCGCGTACGTCGGGTAGTTTTCCGTCCAGTTCCATATAGACGCGCTTCAACGCGCCGTACGCGTTGTTCGCGGCGCGCGTCCACGCGTCATATGGCTCGAACCGCGCCGCCGCCGACGCGCTGTCGAGATCGGTCCCCGCGTCGTGCAGGCGCCTGCCTTCGGCGACGATGCGTTCGAGCGCGGATCGGAACGCCCGCTCCTCTTCCTTCAACGTGCCCGCGTCGTCGACGAACCCGTGCGCCGGCACGTACCAGGCGGGGTCAAGCTGCTCGGCCTTCTTCAGCGTCGCCAGCCACTCCGTCGGATAGCCGTTCGCCATCGACGGAAAGATGTGATTCACGAACACCTCGCTGGTAAACAAAATGCGCTCACGCGGGAGGTAGACCTCCAGATCGCCGCCGGTATGCGCGCGCCCGAGAAACAGGATGTCGATTTCGAGTCCGCCGAGCGTGAGCACACGCTTGTCGGCGACGGTCTCGGCTGCGCGGCCGAGCCTGCGTTCGAGCTCGGCTTTGGATTTCGGATGCACGATGAAAGTCGCGGAAGGGGGAAACGCCGTCACGCCGCCGATGTGGGCGCCATGCTCCGATCCGATGACCACATACCTGACCGGCGCTGCCGTCAGCCTGGAGATGTCGGATAGGAGCCGCCTCGTGTTGTCGACCGTCCCCTGCCCCTCGACGACGACGACGCCTTCGGCGGTGATCACGATCAGGTTGTTCACGGTGACCGTGCGTTTGGGCGGGTCGATCTGCTCGTAGGAATACACGCCCTCGGCCAGCATCTTCGTCCGCGGGAAGTCCGAGGCCTTGAGTCCCCGCACTGTGATATCGGCGGTGCGGACGACGCCCGTGCCGGGAGCGCCTGTCGCCTGCGACAAAAGTGTGAACCCGAGCGCCGCCGAAGCAATGGATTTCATGCGCGCGATTCTGCCATGGATTAGACTCTCGCCCGGAGGATCGGGTGATGCGCTCGTTTCGGCTTGCTCTGATTGCAATTCTCGTCGCGTTCGTTCCCGTCGCCAGCGCGCAAAGAGGCGACCAGCCGCCGGCGCCGCCCCCTGCGGCCGCACAGATCGACGAAGGCATCAAGACGATGGTCGGCCGCCTGGAGCTCGACAAGTACAGGGACACGGTGAAGGGCCTCACGCAGTTTGGCGACCGCCGCGAGGGCACGGACCGCAACCGCGCGGCCGTCGACTGGATCGAAGCGCGGCTCAAGAGCTACGGCTGCGCGACCGACCGGATCCATTACGAATACATGACACCGCCGCCGAACCCGAATGCGGCCGGCCGCGGGCGCGGCACGAGCGGGCTCTCGCAGGGCGGCGGACGTCCCCGCGGCGTCCGCGGACGCACCGGCGTCAACACCGACCCCATGAAGCAGCCGGACGAGAGGATCCGCCAGATCGACACGCCGCCCGCGGTCGACGGTCCGCGCGAAGCGGTCTACTGCACGAAAGTCGGCACGACGCACCCGGAAGAGATGTACATCGTCAGCGGCCACATGGACGGCCACGGCTGGGGCGAGGCGGCGAACGACGACGGTTCCGGAACCGCGCTCGTTATGGAAGTCGCGCGCGTGTTCAGCATGCCCGATGTGACGACCGAGCGGACAATCCGGTTCGCCCTCTGGAACAACGAAGAAACCGGGTCGCAGGCGGCGCAGGCCTACATCAACCAGCGGCAGGCGCTGCAAGGCAAGGAGGATCCGCCTGGATCCGGAAAGTATCCGGAGCCGAAGTGGCTCGGGATGGTTCAGCACGACATGATGATGTTCGACCATGGCGCCCCGAACGCGGACGGGACGATGAACAAGGAGCAGCGTCCGGAGGCCGACGTCAACATCGAGTTCCAGTCGGCGTCGAAGAAAGCGATGGAGTCGATGATGCTCGCGTGGCAGTTCCACCTCGCGAACGAGCGCTACGCGACGGACTATCCCGCGCAGGTCGGGCCGCACATGACGAACACCGATTCCCGGCCGTTCCAGGACATCATCCCTTCCATCAGTCTGCGCGAGAACGAGCGCGGGACGCAGATTGGCAGCGGCTGGGATCCCCAGTGGCATCAGCCGACGGACGTGTTCACGACGTACACCGAGAAGGACTTTCGCCTCGGCCTCAACGCCGCGCAGACGACGCTCGGCGCGATCGCGACATTGACCGGAGCAAAGTTGAAGTAGGCCGGGTCCTTTTGACCCGGCGGAGACTGAAATGAAGCGACTGGGATCGATCGCCATCGCCGTCACGCTGCTCGTCGCGTTTGCGTTCGCGCAGGACCGGGGGGCCGGGGCCCCCGGTGTTGTCAATGAAAAGATGGATTACGCCGCGATCGGCAGGATCCGCGACGAAGGCCTGAACCGATCGCAGGTCATGGACCTCGTCAGCTGGCTCGCGGACGTCTACGGTCCACGGACGACCGGTTCGCCCGCCATCCAGCAGGCGAGCGAGTGGGCGATGAAGACGATGACGGCGTGGGGCCTCGCGAACGCGCACCAGGAACGGTGGAAGTTCGGCAGGGGCTGGTCGCTTCAGGGCTTCCATGCAACGCTGCTCGAGCCGC
>DASQHH010000087.1:0-4077 GCA_035632195.1 Vicinamibacterales bacterium | reverse complement strand
GATGCTGTCCTCGAAGACGCCGTCCGTGGACGGGTACGTCACCATCAACGCCGCCAGGCGGTCCTTGTGCTCCTCGGCTTTCTTCTGCAGGTCGGCGACGTCGATGTTGCCGTCGCTCGTGCTCGCGACGACGACGACGCGCATCCCCGCCATCACGGCACTTGCGGGATTCGTCCCGTGTGCCGACGCGGGAATCAGGACGACGTCGCGGCTGGTCTCGCCGCGCTCGCGGTGAAACGCGCGGATGACCATCAACCCCGCGAACTCTCCCTGCGCGCCCGAGTTCGGCTGCAATGACACCGCGGCGAATCCGGTGATCGCGGCGAGCATTGATTCCAGCTCCCGGAAGATCTCGAGGTAGCCCGCCGTCTGCTCCACCGGCGCGAAGGGATGCAGCCAGCTGAACTCGGGCCAGGTGATCGGCAGCATCTCCGACGCCGCGTTCAGCTTCATCGTGCAGCTGCCGAGCGGGATCATCGACGTGTCGAGGCCGATGTCCTTCCGCTCGAGGCTGCGGATGTACCGCATCATCTCCGTTTCGGAGTGATGCTTGTTGAAGACCGGATGTGTCAAGAACGGCGTGGTCCGCACCAACCCCTGTGAGCCAAGTCCTCTGGCGTCCAGCAGCGCCGTCCCCCCCTCACCCGGCGCGCCCGAAAGAGTCCGACCTGCCCCGAATGCCTCCTCAATCGCGCGAACGTCATCGACCGTCGTTGTCTCGTCGAGCGCGACGTGGACCGTCCCGTCCTGGCGGAACCCCAGATTGATCTGCGCGCCGAGCGCCGCCCGCCGAATCGCATCGAGCTTTGCCCCGACTTCGAACCGCGGCGTGTCGAAGTACTGCTCGTTGACCTGCCGGAAGCCGGCAGCCGACAACGCCCGGTCGAGCGTGGTCGCCATGCCGTGGACGCGGTCGGCGATGGCCTTCAGCCCTCTCGGGCCGTGATAGACGGCGTACAACCCGGCGATGTTCGCGAGCAGCGCTTGAGCCGTGCAGATGTTCGATGTCGCCTTCTCGCGCCGGATGTGCTGCTCGCGCGTCTGCAGCGACATGCGGTACGCGGTGTTGCCGTGCGCGTCGACGCTGACGCCGATGATCCGGCCGGGCGCCTGCCGGACGTGCTTCTCGAGCGTCGCGAAGAACGCGGCGTGCGGACCGCCGTAGCCGAGCGGGACACCGAAGCGCTGCGAGTTGCCGAATACGACGTCCGCGCCGAGCTCACCCGGCGGCGTCAGGAGGACGCACGCGAGTAGATCCGTGCCGACGGCGACCGCCACGCCCGCCTGCTTCGCACGTGCGACGAAACCGCGCAGGTCGTGCACCGCGCCGGTCTCGTCCGGCGACTGCACCAGCGCACCGAAGATCCGATCGGTGAACGACACAGTCTGGAAGTCACCAACGACGAGCTCGATGCCCAATGGCTCGGCGCGCGCGTGGAGAACGTCGAGCGTCTGCGGGTAGATGTGTGCGTCCACGAAGAACTGCGCGGGGCCGACGCTGCCTTCGATCCGCTTCCCCTGGACGCGGTGCAGCATCGTCATCGCCTCGGCGGCGGCCGTTGCCTCGTCGAGCAGCGACGCGTTGGCGACCTCCATCCCCGTCAGGTCGCGCACCATCGTCTGGAAATTGAGAAGCGCCTCGAGTCTCCCTTGCGCGATCTCCGCCTGGTATGGCGTGTACGGCGTATACCAGCCCGGATTCTCGAGGACGTTGCGGAGGATGACGCTGGGCGTGACGGTGCCGTAATACCCGAGACCGATGTACGACTTGAACACCTGATTCTTCGCCGCCGTCTTTCGGAGATCGCGCAGGAATTCGTACTCCGACTTCGCGGCGGGAAGATTCGGCGTCTGTTTCAACCGGATGCGCGCGGGGACCGCTTCGTCGATCAGCGCGTCGAGCGACGCGGCGCCCACGACCTTGAGCATCGCGTCGCGCTCCGCTGCATCGGGACCGATGTGCCTGTTTTGAAAGGAATCGTTCACTTGACGAGATTCTCGTACGCGGCCGCGTCGAGGAGCGCACTGGAGTCTCCCGGGTTCGTGAGCTTGATGACGATCATCCAGCTCCCGTGCGGGTCCTTGTTCACCGCCTCGGGCTTATTCTTGAGCACCGTGTTGACCTCAACGACTTCGCCAGCGACCGGCGAGTAGAGCTCGGACACCGCCTTGACCGACTCGATGGTGCCGAACGACTGGCCGGCCTTCAGCTTCGCGCCTACTTCGGGCAACTCCATGTAGACGACGTCGCCGAGCTGCTGCTGCGCGTAGTCGGTAATGCCCACCTTGCCGCGGTCGCCGGCGAGCGCAATCCACTCGTGCTCTTTCGTGTATTTGAGGTTCGTCGGATACGTCATTTCGATCTCTTGTAGAAAGGCATGGGCACGACGCGCGCCCTGGTTTTTTTGCCACGAATGTCGACGTCGAACTCGCTGCCCGGCGCCGTCAGCCCGGTGGGGACGTAAGCCATGCCGATGGCCTTCTTCAGGAACGGCGTCTGCGTTCCGCTCGTCACCAAGCCGATCTTCGTGCCGTCCGTGCTGTAGACATCGTATCCGTGCCGCGCGATGCCGCGGTCGGCCATCTCGAAGCCGGCGATCTTCCGATGCACACCCGCCGCCTTCTGCGCCTTAAGCGCTTCGGCGCCAATCATCCGGTCGAAATCGGGCTTTTTCCAGCCGATGATCCAGTTCAGGTCCGCCTCGAGCGCGGTCGTCGTTTCGTCGATGTCGTTGCCGTACAGCCGCATCGCGGCCTCGAGGCGCAGCGTATCGCGGGCGCCAAGGCCCGCCGGAATCACGTCACAGGCGCGGCCAGATTCGAGAATCGCGGTCCACACGCGGTCGGCCGACTGCGGCGGGATGAACACCTCGAACCCGTCTTCGCCGGTGTATCCTGTGCGCGACACCGTCGCGCGGACGCTGGCGACCTCGCCGTGCGCGAACCAGTAGTACTTCATCGAGCCGAGGTCAACGCCCGTCAGCGGCTGCAGCACTTCCTGGGCGCGGGGCCCCTGCAGCGCGAGCAGAGCGTAGCGCGCGCTCGAATCGACGGCGACGGCGTCGCCGACGTCTTTGATCTGCTCGACGATCCAGTTGTACGCCTTCGGCATGTTGCCGGCGTTGATGACCAGCATGAAATGGGACGGCGCCAGCCGATAGACCAGCACGTCGTCAACGAACGTGCCCTGCGGCGTCATGAGGCCGGAGTACTGCGCCTGGCCGACAGAGAGCCGGCTGGCATCGTTCGACGCGAGCTTCTGGACGGCGGCCAGCGCGTCCTTGCCGGCGATCTCGACCTGGCCCATGTGGCTGACGTCGAACAGCCCGGCCCGGTCGCGCACCGCCATGTGCTCGGCGACGATGCCGGAGTACTCGACCGGCATATCCCAGCCGGCGAACGGCACCATCCTGCCGCCCGCGGCGCGATGCCGCGCGTTGAGGGCTGTCTTCTTGAGAGGGGCTTCCGTGACCTGGTTCATCGCTTAGCTGAACCCTCACGGTACTATGCGGCTTCGCGGAGGGTCAACCGACGTATTCAGTCCTTGCGTTGGCGCTCGCAGTGTTCCTGGTGGAGCCGCCCCCGCTGTTGCGAGAATGCCGCGTCCAGCGGAATGAATACGCCGATGAGGATCCCGCTCTCGCGCATGGTTTCGCCGCCGATCAGTTTGGCGGGTTTCCACTTGAACATCGAGCGACTCATTGCGCAAACCGAAGGTCGACGGTCGAGAGAGTCGCGTTCACACCCGCCGGGATCGTGGCCACTATCGGTACCAGCGTACGCGACTGACCGCCGCAGTCGGCGCTGAAGCTCCACTGCCCCGGCTCGGGCAGCTCGAGTGTGTAGACGTTCATGAGACTCGCCGCGCGAACGACCGACATTCCGAGCCGCGCGATCGGTCCGATGGCGATGATGTCGCAGGGCTGCAGCTGGATTGGTTCGAGCAACCGCACGACCACGCGGATCGGATCCGCAATGGAGATGTCGCCGAGCGTAACCTCGGCGTCACGCGGGCCGGACGTGTAGGGAATCGGCACCCGTACCGCGGCGCCGCCTGTCGTTACGACGAGCAACTCG
>DASQHH010000086.1:0-3026 GCA_035632195.1 Vicinamibacterales bacterium | reverse complement strand
GGAACGTGAAGTCGCCGCTCAGCGCGATTCTGATCGAACAGTTTGGTGGCGCCGTTCGTCGCGTCGCCGACAACGCGACGGCATTCGATCAGCGCGACGCGGCGTACAACGTCGTGATCGTGTCGCGTTGGGCTTCACGCGACGACGCGACGCCGAACGTGCAGTGGGCACGCGCCGTGTCGGAGGCGGCGAAGCCCTTTGGCACCGGGCGCGTGTACGTGAACTACATCGGCGCGGGGGAAGGACCGGAGCGCGTTCGGGCGTCGTTCAGACCGGAGAAATTCACGCGGCTCGCTGCGATCAAGCGGAAATACGATCCGGAGAACCTGCTTCGGATGAATCAGAATATTCCGCCGGGGTAGCGGTGGACCGGTGGACCGCTAACGGCTAACAGCGAACAGCGAACGGCGACTAGAGCGTAAGGTCGCGGAGCTCGCGAGAGCGGGTGCGGCTGGCGAGGATTTTGGAGCCGTCGCGCATGACGATCTCGAAGCGTTGGCCTTCGACCGGCGCGAGAGACGCGACGTGGTCGAGGTTCACGATGTGCGAGCGGTGGATGCGGCGAAAGCGGTCTGGATCGAGGCGCGCCTCGAACTCATTCATGCCGAGGTAGACGAGGTAGCGGCGGCCGCGGCTGTGGACGGCGACGTAGTCGTCGTCGGCCTCGAGGCGCTCGATGTCGGCGGCGGCGATGGGCACGAGGCGGCCGCGATCGCGGACGAAGATGCGCGTCAGCCAACGGTCGCGCTGCTCGATCGCTTCGTGCGCCCGATGAGCGATCGGGATGTCGGCGTCGCCGCGCACGGCGCGTTTGACACGGTCGAGGGCCGCGTACAGGCGATCGCGGCCGAACGGCTTCAATAGATAGTCGATGGCTTCGAGCTCGAACGCGGCCACGGCGAATTTGTCGTACGCCGTGGTGAATACGACCGCCGGGTCGCACGTGATGCGCCGCAGCACGCCGAGCCCGTCGAGCTCGGGCATCTCGATGTCGAGGAAGACGAGGTCGGGTTTCGTCGATTCGATGACGGAGACCGCGCTCAAACCGTCGGCGGCCTCACCGACGCAGTGGATCCAGTCCACACCCCCGACGAGATCGCGGAGCTGCGCCCGCGCAATCGGCTCGTCTTCGACGATCACAGCGCGGGTCTTCACGTGGCGGCCGGTGCGGCGACTGCTTCGGTGGTTGGCGGCAGCGCCGTCGCGACGTGCGCCGGGATCATGGCGCGCACGACGAAGCCCTCGCGCGGGGCGGTCGTCACCGTGAAGCTCGCCTCGTTCGGGTAGCGCGTCTCGAGGCGCTGGCGGACGGCTCGCAGGCCCATGCCCTTCGCCGCGTCAACGCCGGCGGGCGCGGCGCCAGGGCCGTCGTCGCGGACTTCGAGCACGAGCGAATCGGCGTCCAGCGCCGCATGGATCTCGATCGTACCGCCTTGCACTCGCGGCGCGATCGCGTGCTTGATCGCGTTCTCGACCAGCGGCTGGAGCGTCAGCGACGGCACGATGCAGTCGAGCGCCTCCGGATCGATGCGCTCGACGACGCGCAAGCGGTCGCCGAGGCGAAGCTGTTCGAGCGAGAGATAGTCGCGCACGAAGCGCATCTCTTCAGCGAGCGTGACGTCCTCGCGGGCGGCGCGCTTGACGTCGAGCACGTAGCGCAGCATGTCGCCGAATCGCTCGAGCGCATGTTCGGCGGCGGCAGGCTCGCGCGTCACCAGCGCGGTGAGCGTGTGCAGTGTGTTGAAGAGAAAGTGCGGGTTGAGTTGCCCCCGCAACGCCGCCAACTCGGCGCGCATGCGCAGGGCGTCGGCGCGCGCGGCGCGGGCCTCTTCTTCCCGCAAACGACCGGCGATGCGGATCACGTGCGAGCCGACGGCGAGGACGCCGTAGACGAACATGCCGTCCAACAATTGGAATCCGGCGAAAGCGTGGGACGCGGCGATCGCCGCATCCCACCCGGCCTGGAGCGCGATCTGGCCTATTTCGATGAATAGCCAGACCGACGTCGAAAACGCAGCGCCTAGCACGTGCACGACAACCGTGGTGACCACTCGCGCACGCCGCCGCACCAGCACGCCGGAAAGCCGCCAGATTGCGACGCCGAATAACGCAGGCGGAATCGCGTACAGGCTGCCGGCAACCAAAGCACGACCGAGCGGCAGCGTGTTCGTCATCTTCAGCGCCAGCGAATAGAACCCGGCGAAGGGGATCCATGCCGCGGCGTAGAGCCACCACGGCGACCAAAGACGAAGGCGGCCTCCGGTTCCGTTCATGACGATCCTCGCAGGAGGCGAACGCTACTTGAGACCGGCCGCCAGCATCCTGGCGAAGCCGTAGTTCGGGCTCACATCGAGCGCCTTCTTGTACATCTCGCCCGCCTTCGCCCTGTCACCCTTCCGCTCGTACACCTGCCCGAGCCAGGCAAACGCCTCGGCTTTGCCCCACGACGGCTCGCCCGGCTTCGGCGCATCCGACGCGAACAGCTCGATCGACCGCTTCAGATATTCCTCGGCGACGTCCAAACCGCCGCCGTATTCCGGCGGAGTGAAGATCGCGCCCTGGCCGCGGAGCAGCCAGACGCGGGGATTCGCCGGACCGCTGAGGGCCGCGGCATTGATCGAGCTCTGGGACTGCATCCCTAGTTCCATCGCGCGCGTCGGATTGCGCGAGATCAGCTGGCCGTCGATCGATGACATGAGCATGTGCGACTCGGGGATCGGCTTTATGGCGATCGATTTGGCCAACGCGTCGTACGCCTCCTGGAAGATGGCCGAGGCATCGTGGCTTCTGGCGAGAAACAGTCCCTGCCGGTACAGGGCGTAGCCCTGATAGTGCAGGATCAGCCCGTCCTTCGGATACGCGATCGCGACGCGCGATGCCAACGCGACCGCGGCGGCGAGCCTGGCCGAATCGCCGGCGATTTGTGGGTTCTCGATTTCCGTGGAGAGGGTGTCCGCCCATTTCGGCGGGGCGTTCTGGGCGGCGGCCTGGCATGCGGCCAGCGAGGCCAGCGACGAGACGGCGAG
>DASQHH010000085.1:0-3236 GCA_035632195.1 Vicinamibacterales bacterium | reverse complement strand
ACAGGAATGCCGAGCAGCGGATCGGCCGATCCCCACCGGCCGACGCCGATGAGCACGTACGGATGGCGTTTGGCGATGAGGTCCGCGTTCATCTGCGCGACCATCTGCGCGATCTCATGCGTGCGCGCGCGGTCGAACCGGTGCATGTCGACCACGATCGCGTCCCGCACGTCGTCGACCGTCCCGTGGCCGAGGACGCTGCGGCTCTCGCAGACGAGGCGCGACCGGTCGACGTCGGGGAGCGGCGCGTCGATCTCCGCCCGGATGCGGCCGAGCGGCCGGAGCTGCACGAGTCCGAATTCTGGCGGGTCCGCGGCCGCGTCCACCGCGAACTCGATTTCGACGGGCGTGTTCGTCGCGGCCACTGCGGCGCCGAGCAGCGCGTCGACGACCTCGGCGAGCGGAAACAGGTCGTGCTTCAGGACCGGCGCGAACGTCACGAGCCGTACGCCCGGACGCGAGATGCCGTCGTAGACGACGTCGTTTTCGGGCGAGTAGGTGGACCCGACGCGCGCGAGTGTGCCGTCCGCTTCCGCGTCGGCCAGATCGTACGCGACCGGCTCTCCGCCAAGGCTGTCGTCGCGGCCGCGTTCGAGCGCGAAGAACTGCCGCTGCGCGTTGGACAGCGTGTCGGCGACCGAGGAGAACTGCACGATGTGCCTCGGATAGCGCGGGCAGAAGCGGAAGCACGGCGCGCCCGACACGACGGTCTCTCCCAGACCGAGCGCGACGGCGGCAATGCCGTCCTCTGAGGCCATCGGCGGCAGCGGATAGTAATTGTGCGATCGGGCGACGCCGGCGAAATCGGGATAGAAACGCGGGCCGTGCGGCGCGCCGACGATGCGTTGGAGAACGACCGCCATGCGCTCCTCTTCGAGGCGGTAGGGGCCGCCGGCGAGGTACCGCTTCGCCGCCGCCGTAAACGTCGATGCGTACACGCGCTTGATCGCCGTCAGGAGCTGGCGGAGCCGGACGTCGGCGCGCGGATGGTCGTTCGACAGCATGAACGTCTCGTAAATGCCGGCAAACGGCTGGTACTGCGAATCCTCCAGAAGGCTCGACGATCGCACCGCGATGGGATACCGGACGACATCTACGAACGCGGTCAAATCGCGGACAGCGGCGTCAGGAAGCTCGGCCCCAACGAAGCGTTCTTCGATCGCGCGCTCGTCACGGCTGTCGATGGCGAACGCGCGCAGGCCGGCCTTCTCCAGGAAGTCGTCGAACACCGACGTGCCCAGGACGACCGCCTGCGGCACCACGAGGCGCACCGATGGAAACCGCTCGCGCATGCGCGATTCGTTCAGCAGCAGATCGACGAACGCAAGCCCGCGCGCTTTGCCGCCGAGCGACCCTGACCCGATCCGGCCGAGCGTCGTCTTGGGCGTGAACGTCTCGCGGTGGAAATCGACGACGACGCCGCGGTGCGTCCGCTCGCGGTAGTCGCGGACGGCGCGCATCAGCTCGAGCCGCAGATCGTCGACGGTCTCGAAGTCGGAAACCTTGCGCGGCCGCAGCTCGTGCGCGAGCGCGAACTCAGTCCGGGCTTTGATCCATTTCGAAAAATGATTCCGCTCGGCGTGATACGCGATGCTCTCCGCCGGCACCGCGCCGAGGAAGTGCTCGATCTCGCGCAGATCGCGGGCGCGCGCGACTTCGCGGCCGTCGGGCGTGCGGAACACGAAGTCGCCGAAGCCCAGGTGATCGACCATGAACCGCCGCAGTTGCTGCAGCAGCGTCGACGACCCTTTCTGAAGGAACGCGGCGCCAACCGATCGCGCGAGCGCCTGGTTCTCGGCGCGTGTCGACTGAAGCATGACCGGAACGTCCGGCTGGCGCTCGCGAACGCGGTGCGCGAACTCGAGCCCGGCGTCGTGCGCGATGACGCCCTTCTTCGGAAACTCGATGTCGGAGATGACGCCGAGGATGTTCTCCTGATACTCGTCGAAGTACTGCCAGGCTTCCTCGTACGACCGGCACAGCAGCACCTTCGGCTGCGCCTGCAGCCGCATCAGCCGGTGCGACAGGTTGACGCTCTCGGGCATGAGCCGCTGCGCGTGGTGCGTCAGCTCGGCGTAAATCGTCGGCAGGAACGACGAGTAGTAGCGGACGTGGTCCTCGATGACCAGGATCGCCTGCACGCCGAACTCCCCGGTGTCGCGCGCGACGTTCCGGCGGTCCTCGATGGACTTGACGATGGCGGGCACCAGGCGCACGTCGCCCTGCCAGAGAAAGACGCCGTCCATCGGCGTCCCGCCGGCGCCGGTCTGCGTGGAGAGGTGCGCGACGTCGCGCATGTCGTAGGCCAGCGCGACCACCGGCGTGTCGACGCCCGAGTCGCGCAGCCGTCTGGCCAGCGCCGCGGCCGACATGTCGCCGAGGAACGTCGACGCGATGATCAGGTTGTAGCGCGCCGTGTCCCACGCAAGCGCGAGCGCCTCGGCTGCCGTCGACACGTGCGTGATGCCGGGCGTGTGCCGGACGTTCAGGTCCAGGAACTCGCGCAGGATCACCTCGTCGAGCTCACCGTCCTCCGCCAGGATGAACGAGTCGTACAGGCTCGAAACGAGGAGGATGTCGTGGACGCGGAAGCGCGCGAGGTCGGAGAAGCGAGGGGGTCTCATGTCATTGCGGATTGCGGATCGATGATTGCGGATTTATTCCCTGAGTCTTGATTTAATGAATGAATCCACAATCTCTGAGACGCAATCCGCAATTCGGATTACACCAGTCCCTGGTCCATCATCGCGTCGGCGACTTTCAGGAATCCGGCGATGTTGGCGCCGTTGACGTAGTTGCCCGGCGTCCCGAACGCCTGCGCCGTGTCGCGGCAGTTCTTGTGGATCGCCTTCATGATCTTGTGCAGGCGGTCGTCGACCTCTTCGCGCGTCCACGCCAGCCGCATGCTGTTCTGCGACATTTCGAGCCCTGACGTGGCGACGCCGCCCGCGTTCGCCGCCTTCGCAGGACCGTACAGGATCTTCGCGTCGAGGAACTGTCGGACGCCGTCGAGCACGGTCGGCATGTTCGCGCCTTCCGATACGACGTACACGCCGTTCCGGATCAGGCTCGCGGCATCCTTCGCGTTGATCTCGTTCTGCGTCGCGCCCGGGAACGCGCACTGCGCCTTGTAGCTCCAGACGACGTGCGACTCGCTGCGCGGATCGGCCGGCGTGAAGACGACGCCCTTGTACTTGTCGGCGTACTCGCGGATGCGGCCGCGTCGGTTGTTCTTG
>DASQHH010000084.1:0-4959 GCA_035632195.1 Vicinamibacterales bacterium | reverse complement strand
CGCCCCCACACTTCAGCTTTCAGCTGTCGGCCAGATCCCAGAACCAGTTTTTCGCTGAAAGCTGACACCTGATAGCCGACAGCTTTGCGTGTCACCTACCCTGTCGCAATCATCCACATCAACATAAAAACGCCGAGGCCGAGGATGGCCACGCCGAAGACGAGGTCGGTTGCGCCGAAGAGGAATTCGCGCGCCGAGCTCACCGCCGCGCGCCGATCGACAAGCTCGCGGAGATGCTGCTGGACTGACGCCAGCTGACGCGGGTCCGCGCGGTGCTCGGCGCCCGCGGCGTCGACGGCCGCCACCGATTGCGCGCCGATCACGGTCCAATCGACGTCGATCGCGAGCCGGATGCGGTCCTGCGGCTCGAGCACCTTCGGCAGACCGAGCGGCACGTTGTTCGCCGAGCCGCGCCGTCCGTGCATGACGAGGCGCGTCAGAGTGACCGGTGCCGCCGATGCGTTGGCGATGTCCCAGATGAGGTGGGCGCCCGGCGTCCAGCGGTCGAGTCCGATCGTGACGCGCACGGAATCGGATCGGAACAGCCCGGCGCGGAATCTCCAGAGGGTCAGGCCTGCGAGCAGCGCGAGGGAAACGAACGTCACTGTTTGCACCATGGCGCGGCGCTCCTGGGAATCGGAATGCCCAAAATCCGTCATTCCGGATATCCGGTGTGATGAATTTGCAGAGCCTGTGCCGCGCCGCCCCCTCCAAAATTCACAAGTCGGACTTCGGTCCGACTTCTGTCCGAGTTCGGTCCGACCTCAGTCCGACCTCGGTCGGGCCGGCTGCAAGGAATCCCCGGTCGAGCGTTCTCAGGACATGACGGCCGATCCTCGCCCGTATCAGATCGCCACGTTGGCTTCGCTGCTGGCCTACGGCATCGGCTGGCTCGAGTTCGACATCTCCGTTGCGAGGGCCGGCCTCATCCTCGCGAGCGTCCTCGCCACGCAGTTCCTTTGCGACCGCGCGACCGCGCCCGCGCGACCGGTCAACGTGCGGAGCGCCCTCATTTCGGGGCTCTCGCTCTGTCTTCTGCTGCGGACGAACAATGCCGCGCTGGCGATGCTGGCCGGGGTCGTGACCATCGCCTCGAAGTTCGTCATCCGCGTTGACGGAAAGCACGTCTTCAACCCGACCAACGGCGGGCTCGTCGCCATGATGCTCCTGAGCGGCGGCGTCTGGGTCTCGCCGGCGCAGTGGGGGACGGCGGCCTTCTTCGCGTTCCTGATGGCGTGCGCGGGGACGCTGGTCGTCAACCGCGCGGCGCGCTCCGACGTGACGTTTGCCTTTCTTGCGTTCTACTGCGCGCTGCTGTTCGGGCGCTCCCTGTACCTCGGCGAACCGCTGACGATCCCGCTGCACCGCCTGGAAAGCGGCGGCCTGCTGCTGTTCGCCTTCTTCATGATTTCCGATCCGAAGACGACGCCGGGCTCGCGACACGGACGGATGCTGTTCGCCGCGCTGGTGGCATGCGGCGGTTGGTACGTGCAGTTCCGTCTGTTCCGCACGAACGGACTGTTGTGGTCGCTCGCGGCGTTCGCGATGACAGTGCCGCTCATCGATCGGCTGCTGCCCGGCACTCGCTACGAATGGAGCACGGCGCGCAATTGGTTCGCCTTTCCACATGGAGGACACGGCCTTGAGGCCCTGTCGAAGGAGACGGTATGAGACGGCTGCTGTTTGGATTCACACTGGCGTCGCTGGTGGCCGCGGCGGCGCCGACGCTCTGGGGCTTCTGCGGCTTCTACGTCGCCAAGGCGGACACGAAGATCTTCAACGAAGCCTCGCAGGTCGTCCTCGTGCGCGACGGGGATCGCACGGTGATGACGATGGTCAATGATTTCAAAGGCGACGTGAAGGACTTCGCCGTCGTCATTCCCGTGCCGACGTTCCTGCAGCGCGAGCAGATCCACGTCGGCGACAAGGCCCTGGTCGATCACGTCGACGCCTACTCGGCGCCGCGCCTGGTCGAGTACTTCGATCAGAATCCGTGCATGCGTTACGAGGCGTACGACAGCGTGAGCGCGATGCTCGCGCCCTCGGCGGGCCGGGCGAAGCAGGCGCGGGACGCCGACGCGCGCAGCATGGGCGTCACGATCGAGGCGAAGTACACGGTCGGCGAGTACGACATTCTCATTCTGTCGGCGCAGCAGAGCACCGGCCTCGAAACGTGGCTGATTGCGAACGGCTACAAGATCCCGCCTGGAGCATCGGCCGTCCTCGGCAGCTACATCCGCCAGAACATGCGCTTCTTCGTCGCGAAGGTGAACGTGACAGAGCAGAAGAGCCTCGGGTTCAGCTACCTGCGTCCCCTCCAGGTCGCGTACGAGTCGCCGAAGTTCATGCTGCCCATTCGGCTCGGGACCGTCAACGCGTCCGGACCGCAGGAGCTGTTCGTTTACGCGCTCACGCGCCGCGGACGCGTCGAGACGACGAACTATCGGACCGTCAAGCTGCCGAGCGACATGGAGCTGCCGGAGTATCTGAAGGACCCGAAGGAGTTCACGGGCTTTTACAAGGCGATGTTCACGCACCAGCTGGAACAGCAGGACCGCACCGTGCTCTTCACCGAATACGCGTGGGACATGCGCTGGTGCGATCCGTGCGCCGCGCAGCCGCTGTCGGCGCAGGAACTGCGGCAGCTCGGCGTCTTCTGGCAGAACGCGGGCGCCGACTATCGGCAGGCGGCGGCGTCGGACGTGTTCATCACGCGTCTGCACGTGCGGTACGACCGCGCGCACTTCCCGGAGGATCTCGTCTTCCAGGAGACAGCGGATCGGTCGAACTTCCAGGGACGCTACATCCTGCGTCACGCATACACGGGCAGCGACTCCTGTTCCGCGATGGCGCCGTACCGCGCCAGCGTAAGAGAGCGGCACGCCGTGGAGGTCTCGAAGCTCGCCTCGCTGACGGGATGGAGCCTCGAGGACATCCGCCGGAAGGCGGGCGTCGACCGCGACGACCCGGCCGCGCCGTGGTGGAAGCAGCTGTGGAAACACTGAGATAATTCCAGCGCAGGCATGGCGTACGAGAACGACGTCGAGATCGCTCGCAGATGCGAGTCAGGCGATGCTGACGCCTGGGAGCGATTCGTGCGCGAGTATCGGCCGCTGCTGTACCGGGCGGCCGATGCCCTCGACCGGACGGGACGCGCGCGGGAGCTGGCCGACGCCATCTACGCCGACCTCTACGCGCGCTCGCTGTTCAAGTACTTCCACGGCAAGAGCAGCCTCGCGACCTGGCTGCGCGCCGTCCTCTCCCAGCGCTACGTGGACGCGCTGCGCGCCGGGAAGAAGCTGGAGCCGCTCGCGGACGCCGACTATCCCGCCCGATCGGACGCGGCGCCCGATCCCGATCGGCCCCGGTACCAGGCCATCATGCAGCGCGCGCTCGCGGCCGCCGTCTCGGCGCTCGTGGATCGCGACCGCCTGCGCCTGGCCTGTTACTACGTCCAGTCGATGACGCTCGCCGAGATCGGGCGGCTGACGAAGGAGCACGAAGCGACCGTGTCGCGCCATCTCACGCGGACGCGAAAGGCGATCCGCGCGGACGTCGAGCGCCGGCTGCGTGCGGAGCTCTCGGACGATCAGATCGACGCGTGCTTTGCGTCGGTCTCGGCGGATCCCGGCGCGATCGACGTGACGCGGATGCTCGGTTACAAGGAAAGCACGCAAGAGCGTTCTCTATGAGGGATATGGATCGCGACCGTTCGATGGATGCACTGCTGCGCGACACCCTCGGGCGCCAGTCGCCCGAGGGGCCGTGTCTGGACGCGGAAACGGCAGCGGCGTGGGCCGACGGCGCGCTGACCGATGCGGATCGCCGGCGAGTGGAAGGGCACGCCGCGAGCTGCGCGCGCTGCCAGGCGCTGGTGGCGGCGATCGTCCGCACGTCGCCGCCGCCGATCCGCTCCGCGTCGTTTTTTCGCGGGTTTCGTCTCCCCGGTGCGGCGTGGCTCGCGCCGCTGGGAACATTAGCGGCGGCCGCAGCCGCGCTCGTGATCTGGACGGTGGTGCCGTCTCAGCAGAAGCCGGCGCCCGCGCCCTCGTCCGCTGCGACCGCGGCCAAAACGTTCGTGCCGCCCGGCCCGCCTCCGGCCGCGCCAACCGAAGAGTTGCGGTCCGCGGACGCACGGCAGAATCCGGTGCAGGCGCAGAGCGGGAGCCGCCTCGACGCAATAGGGGGCGCGCCGACGAAGAAAGAGGAGGCGTTCGATCGCTTGCAGGTGGCGGCCGACAAGGTGGCGCCAGCGAAGCAGAAGGAGCAGGAGCAGGCGAAGCTGAAAGATGAAAACGTTCCGGGTGCGGCTCCGGTGTCCGCTGAGCAGGCGCTTGCTGAACGGAAGCGCGATGCGGCCGCGGGCGCCGCCGCCGGCACCGTCGCCGGCTCGGTCGCCGAGTCCGTCACCGTCACGACTGTCGCGCCGCAAGCCGCTCAGAACAGCGTTGCCTCGGCGCCCGCGCGCCGCGCGGATTCGGGACTTTCGACGATCGTGACCTCGCCGGATCGCGCCGTTCAGTGGCGCATCGCCAACAACAATCCTGTCGCCGGGCTGCTGCGGACGCGAACGACCGTGGAGCACTCGACCGATGGCGGTCTGACGTGGCACGAGCAGCCGGTGGAGGAGGGGACGGCCGTCACCGCCGGCTCAGCGCCGTCGCCGAATGTCTGCTGGCTTGTCGGTCGGCGCGGAACCGTGATGCGCACGATCGACGGGACGACCTGGACGCGCGTCGCGTTTCCAGAGACCGTCGATCTCGTCGCTGTCCGTGCAGCCGATGACAAGAATGCGACCGTCACCACCGCCGACGGCCGGACGTTCGCGACGGCCGACGGCGGCAGCACCTGGAAACCTTGAGAAACATCGGGCGTCATCTATCGCCAGGTAATCGCGCCGATCATGAGCCCGACGAGTCCCGCGGAGAGAACGGCGCCCCCGATGACCTTCGTCCCGTA
>DASQHH010000083.1:0-2545 GCA_035632195.1 Vicinamibacterales bacterium | reverse complement strand
ATTGGGAACGTCTGGTTGAGCGATTGGCGAGGCGCCGAAAGGGCCGCTGATGGCGCAGAACGTGAGCCGAGAACTCGTCAACCGCGGCGCCTTTTACATTTTGACATTGAAATTCGGCGACCAGCTCACTTGGGGCGACGTCGAGTCGTATTTGTAGGGCGTCGCAAGCAGCTGTGCGTTGCGCGAGGCTTCACGCCGGGCGGCCGTGCGAGGTGCCAACGAGGCCGACGCCGCGATTCGCGCTATGAAAAAGAGGCGCGTGATCACCAAAGAGAACCGCCGGTGGGTTCGACAGGGACATCGTGACGATTTGAAGCATTTTGTCCCGCTTCATGCAGGCTCATCGGGCTAGGGCGAACCCGATCAGGCGCGACCGTATTTTGGCCGCACACTGAGGAGCGGCCCTGCCGGTTCACTCTTGAATGAGTCGAGCGGGGAGTCGAACAGTGCGCCGATTCGCCCGCCCGATGTGACGGAGGGATTCTGCCCCACAAATAGCTGGGAAGTCCCGTCCTGACGGGGTTTAGTGAATGGTGCGGAAGAGAGGATTTGAACCTCCACCCGGTTGCCCGGACTAGCTCCTGAGGCTAGCGCGTCTGCCGTTCCGCCACTTCCGCAAGTGGTGCGAAAAACCGCACCGGCAAGAACCTTCAGTATATCGCGTCCGCGGGACAGGCGCAGGGCACGGGCTGCCCCGAAGGGGCTGCGAATGCAGATATTGCGCTACGGACAAGGCCGCGGCGGTGGCCGGTTCGTGATGACCTTCGTCGCGTCGTGGTCCTTTGTCGGCGTCGTCTTCCTGACGACGACCGCGTAGCGATCTCGCTTGGCGGGCTTGCCGCAGTCCGGTTTGTTTGCGGCGGCTGTAGCCGTGGGTGAGGATGGCGCAGCGGCAGGCGGAGGCGCGGCGGCCGGCTTCGCATACTCTGCCGACGTCACCGTCGTCGAGACCTGCGGCGTGGGCTTGCTCGATTTGTGACCGCGCGTCACCATGTGCGCGACGAGCGGGATCGCCAGCGCCGAAACGCCGAGCGCCGCCAGCACGCCGCCATTGACCCGGGGCATGATCCGGTTACTTGGGGATCGGCGGGGGTCCGATGACGGCGTTCTTCACGATGGCTGCGCCGACGACGGCGTTCGACGCAATCAGGACGTGGATGGCGCGGTCCTGGTCGCGGTGCCAGATGCGGCGCGCCAGGTAGATGGCGGCGCCGTCGAGCGCGGCCTTGCTCGCGGCCAGCGCGAACGTGTTCGACGCGAACGGGGCGAGCATCGGATTCAGCTCCTGTCCGCTCCCGTCGCCGAGCGCCCGAGACGTCATCACGGTGTCGATCACCGACAGACCCGCGAGCGTCAGGCACAGCGTCTCGAATCGATCGGGCCGGTGCGGCTCCCACCGGTCGAGCGGCCATCGGTCGAGCAGCCACGGACGGCGTGGCAGCTCGCGCGCATCCGCCGACGGGAGCATGAACCAGGAATCCTGCGCCACGGTCGCCGGCAGGTAGCGCTCGATGTTTTCGAAGACGGGAGCCGGCGACACCGAGTAATCCTGGGCGAACACCGTCGCCGCCCCGGCGACCAGCCAGACGGCAATCGCGAAGACGGCTCTGCGAACAGACATGACCGGCTCCGGCCCGGAGTTCACGTCCGGTGCCACGTCCGGATTGCGCGGATTCGCGCGCGGAATCAGCGCAGCGCCGCGCTTTCGCGCCCGTCGGGATTACGTTCTCGTCGAGCGCATTACGCGCATGCCGTCTCGACACCGTTACCGGTTCGACGCCATACTAGAGACCCCAGCCGGAGGTTTGATGACGCGTCGAATTGGATCCCGTATGCTCGCCGCCGCCGCCGCGCTCGCCTGCGGCACAGCCATCACGTTCGCGCAGTCCGCGCCGCCCGGAAGCAAAGACGGCAAGGGCGCGCAAATCGACGACGCCAAACTGCAGAAGCGAACGCGTGCCGTGTCGTGCGTCAACGACTCGGTCACGCTCGACGGCGTGTTGCTCGACGCCTCCGGCGGCGTGCCGGTTCAGGCCGTCGGCTGCACCGTCACGATCAAGAACAGCCACCTGAAGGGAATGGGCGGCATCCAGATTTCGGGCATGAGCACAGTCAACATCGAGAACAGCCTGATCGAGGGGACGACCGCGCTGCAGCTGACCGACGGCGCCGACGTGTCGATCAAATCGAGCACGATTCGCGGACGCATTCAGCGCGTCGGCAACGTGAAGCTGCACGACCTCGGCGACAACAAATGGAAATGACGCGCGGCTGAAGCGTCGCGCTCCTGAATTCCGGAGGGCAAGCCTTCACGCCAGCCAGTCATCAGCCGTTCGCCATGAGCGACGACACGACTTCCTCCAGCGAAGCGCCCGGTGCGGCTTCGAGCGCCCGCGCGACGAAGCCGCTCATGTTCGCGACCGCGAAGCTGATCCCGTTCAGATTCCGTTCGGGGGGCATGCCCTCGATCGGCCGCGGAAATCCCGACGCGCGAAACACAATCGCGCCGTCGGCCTCCGCCGTCCTGTAGCGATCGCGCGGGCAC
>DASQHH010000082.1:0-2495 GCA_035632195.1 Vicinamibacterales bacterium | reverse complement strand
CACGGTTCCGGGGTTCTCAGGTTCTGGGTTCGGGTTCGGGTTCGGGTTCGGGTTCGCGCCGGCCGACTCTGTTCCTGCACTTTCCTGCTCGACGCTACTGCTCCAGGTCTCGAATCTTCGCGAGCCTCCGAATATAGCGCGGCTCGCGCATCGGCGTCGTCAGCCACATGGTGACGATCGCGCGCGCCTCGTCGAGCGTGATCAGGGTCGCGCCGAGCGTCAGCACGTTGGCGCCGTTGTGCTCGCGCGAGTAGCGCGCAATGGTTTCGTTCGCGGCCATGACGGCGCGGACACCCTTGATTTTATTGGCTGCGATCGCGGAGCCGATGCCCGCCCCGTCGATGACGATACCCGCGTCGGCCTCACCGCGAGCCACGAGCCGGGCAACGCCGGCGGCAACGTCCGGATAATCGACGGCGTCGGTCGTGTGGGTGCCGAGGTCGGCGACGGCGAGGCCGCGTCCGCGGAGGAAGGCCGTCAACGCCTGCCGCAGCCTGATGCCGGTATGGTCGCTCGCGATCGCAATCGATCGGATGTCGGCTTTCGGCGCCAGCGACGCCTCGTCCGCGTTGGCGCGGCCTTCCATCACCACATCGATGCGGCGCTCCCTCAGCGTGTCCAGCGCGAGCGGCGTGACGTGGCCGCCCTTCGCCAGGACGACGGCCTCGCCGCGCGGCAGCATCCGCGCGTCCGCTTCCGTGATGATGTCGAACTTTTTCACGCTCGTAACGAGTGGTTTATGATCGGCGTCCTATGTCGGAACTTCGACCCACCGAGATATTACTGTCTGCCGGGCAGATTCAAAAGCGGGTCGCCGAGATGGCGCAGGAGATCCGCCGCGACTTTCCGGACGACCTGCACGTGATCGCGGTCCTCAAGGGCGCGTTCATCTTCTTGTCCGATCTCGTGCGCCACATTCCGGGGCACGTGTCGCTGGACTTCATCGCGGTCTCGAGCTACGCAAAGGGCACGACTTCGTCCGGCGAGGTCCGGATGCTGAAGGATCTCGATTCCGGCCTCGACGGCCGCAACGTGATCATCGTCGAAGATATCGTGGACACGGGGCTGACGCTGACGTACCTGCAGGACATCCTGCGCGCGCGCGGCCCCAAGGCGCTGCGGACCGCATGCCTGCTCAGCAAGCCGTCCCGGCGCCAGGTGGACGTGAAGGTTGAGTACACCGGCTTCACGATCGAGGACCGCTTCGTCGTCGGCTACGGCCTCGACTACGCCGAGCGGTATCGCAACCTCCCCCACATCGCTGTCATCGGATCGTGACTGCGCTCATTTCTGCGATACCGCGGCCCGGACGGCAACGGCGAGGCGATTGGCGTCGGCGATGACCGCGGCCGCGTCCAGCGTTCTGACCTGACGGTTCCGCATCAGGACTTTCCCGTCGACGATCGTCGTCCGCACGTCATCGCCCTTCGTGACGTAGACGAGATGCGAGACCGCGTCGTACAACGGCGTCTGACGCGCACCGTTCATCGCGACGGTGATGAGGTCGGCGCGCTTGCCCGGCTCGAGCGATCCGATCTGCCTGTCCATCCCGATGGCGCGGGCGCCGCCGATGGTCGCCATGTCGAGCGCCGTTCTCGCGGACACGGCCGTCGGATCCTTCATCGTGAGCTTGGCCAGAAACGACGCCTGGCGCATCGCTTCGAACATGTCGAGGTCGTTGTTGCTGGCGGCGCCGTCGGTGCCGAGGCCGAGCGCGACGCCCGCTTTCAGATACTTCGTCACCGGCGCGGCGCCGCTGGCGAGCTTCATGTTGCTCTCGGGATTGTGCGAAACGCCGACGCCGCGCCTCTTGAGGATGTCGATATCGGCGTCGGTCACCCAGATGCCGTGCGCAGCGATGGTGCGAGGGCCGAAAAAGCCAATCGATTCGAGATAGCCGACCGGTGTCGCGTGGTATTTCTCGCGCGCGGTGCGGACCTCGTCCTCCGTCTCCGCGAGATGGATCACGACGGGAACGGCGAGGCGCCGCCCGAGCTCCGCCGCGGCCACCAGCGTCGCGGCGTCGTTCGTGTAGAGGGCGTGGGGCGCGACGGCAGGCGTGATGAGCGGATCGTCCTTGAATTCCTTGATGTAGCGTTCGGCGTGCGCGAGCCCCTCGGCGGGCGTCTTCGCGTCGGCGACCGGAAACTGGATGATCGTCTCGCCCAGCACGCCGCGCAGCCCGGCTTCGCGTGCGGCGCGCGCAATCGACTCTTCGAAGTAATACATGTCGACGAACGTCGTCGTCCCCGACTCGATCATCTCCAGCGCGGCGAGCCGCGTGCCGATGCGCACCATTTCCGGCGACACGGTCTTCGCTTCGGCCGGGAAGATGTACTTGTTCAACCAGTCCATCAGCGCCAGGTCGTCGGCGAGGCCGCGGTACATCACCATCGGTGCGTGCGTATGCGTGTTGATCAGTCCAGGGAGGACGACCTGGTCGCGGACCGTGATCGTGTCCGCCGGCCGATACTTGAGCGCAAGCGTCTCTGGAG
>DASQHH010000081.1:0-4284 GCA_035632195.1 Vicinamibacterales bacterium | reverse complement strand
TTCTCCGCCGATATCGAGTACCCGCAGCGGCTCTCGCGAGGAGGCGCGACGCTCGAGGGAGGCGACTTCGAGTACGGCGTCGGAAAGATCGTCGTCTGGGTCGCCGGACCGTCGGCGCTCGATGTCGCGCACGACGGCCTGCGGGTGCTGACCGACGTCACCGTCCATCACGTCGCGATCGCCAACCCGGAACATGCCCCGTACGGCCGCGCCGCGATCGCTGCGCTGAAATCGGAGGGACTCGAGGCACAGGTGCGGCCGAAGCTGGTGAACGGCGAGAACGTCGCGCAGGCCCTGCAGTTCGTGCAGAGCGGAACGGCCGAAGCCGGCATCGTGGCCCTGTCGCTCGCTCTGACTCCAGGGGGCAAGAACGGCCGTTGGTACGAGATACCGCAGACGGAATACCCGCCGCTGCGGCAGGGCGGGACGATCCTCAAATGGGCTTCGGACCCTGCGATGGCGCGCGCATTCCGTGATTTCGTCATGAGCGGCGACGGCCGCTCGATTCTCCAGCAGTTCGGGTTCTCGCCGCCTGGGTTCACGGGCGCCGGGCCTGTGCGGTCGTCGAAGTAGTGGACTGGACCGCTCTCTGGCTGAGCGTCCGCCTCGCGAGCACCACGACGGTGGTGCTGCTGGCGATCGGCGTTCCCCTGGCGTACTGGCTCGTCTATTCGCCGCGGCGCTGGAAGGTTCTCGTCGAAGCCGTCGTCGCTCTGCCGCTCGTACTGCCGCCGACCGTGCTCGGCTTCTACATCCTGATCGCGGCCGGCCCGATGGGCCCCATCGGACGCGCGTACGCGCGGATTGCCGGCCACGGGCTCGCATTCACCTTCGAAGGCCTGGTCGTCGCCTCGGTGCTCTATTCGATGCCGTTCGCCGTGCAGCCGTTCGTCGCGGAGTTCGCCTCGGTGGACCGCCGGCTGCTCGAAGCGTCGTGGTCGCTCGGCGTCTCGCCGATCGCGACGTTCCGCCGCGTCGTCCTGCCGCTGTCGACGCGCGGGCTGATCACGGGCGTGGTGCTGAGCTTCGCGCACACGCTCGGAGAATTCGGCGTCGTCCTGATGGTCGGCGGCAATCTCCCCGGCGTGACGCGCACGGTTTCCATTTCGATCTATGACTCGGTGCAGGCGCTCGACTACGCTGCCGCGGCGCGGACGTCGCTGCTGCTGCTCGTCATCTCGTTCGTCATCCTGAGCGCGACGTACTCAATGAAGAGAAGCGCATGGATAGCGCCGGGACGCTGACGGAAGCGGCGGCGCTCCACGCGGCGGTGTCGCGGCAGTACGCGTCCGGCTTCGTGCTCGACGTGAAGCTGGACGCGTTGGTGGCTCCCGGCGCCGTTCTCGTGCTCTTTGGCCCGTCCGGCGCGGGCAAGACGACGCTGCTGCGCCACCTCGCGGGCCTCGAGCGCGCCGGCGACGTGCGGTTCGGCGGCGCCGTGTGGAGCGACTCGTCGCGCGGCGTCTGGGTGACTCCGCAGGATCGCCGTGTGGGCCTCGTCTTCCAGGAGCCGACGCTCTTTCCGCATCTCTCGGTCCGGGACAACATCGCGTTCGGGCTGTCGAGCGGATCCGACGACGCGGCTGTCCATCGAGTGACCGAAGTCGCCGGCCTGCTCGGCGTCCGCCCGCTGCTCGATCGATTCCCGCGGTCGCTATCCGGCGGCGAAGCCCGCCGCGTCGCCCTGGCGCGCGCCCTGGCGCCGTCGCCGCGGCTGCTGCTGCTCGACGAGCCGTTCTCGGCGCTCGACGCGCCGACACGGGCGCGGCTGCGGTCCGACGTGCGGCTGCTGCTGCGCCGGACCGGGACGCCGGCGATCCTCGTCACGCACGATCGCACGGAGGCGATGGCGATGGGCGATCTCACCGCCGTCGTAATCGACGGACGGATCCGGCAGGTCGGCGGCGTGGCCGAGGTCTTCAGCCGCCCCGCCGACGCCGACGTGGCCGCGTCGCTCGGCGTCGAAGCGGTGATTCCCGCACGCATCGTCGGTTCGGACAGCGGCCTTCTGAGCGTCGCCGTCGGTTCGGCGACGCTGTCGGTCGCCGATCGTCCCGACCACGAGCGTTCGTCGGCAGACGTGTACGTGTGCATCCGCGCTGAAGACGTGATGCTGGAGAAACAGTCTCCTGCGCAGGCGAGCGCGCGCAACCGTCTGCCCGCGCTCATCGTGTCGATCGCGGTCGAAGGTCCGATCGAACGGGTCACGCTCGACTGCGGCTTCATCGTTGATGCACTCATCACGCGCCGATCGAGCGAGGAATTGGAGTTGAAGCCCGGCGGCGTGGTCACCGCCGCGATCAAGGCGACATCGATTCACCTCGTGCCGCGTGTCTAGCCTAGTGGCCCGACCAGACGTCTGATTCCGTCCGCCTGAGGATTCGCCCGCGCTGCGATGTCCGTCGCGGGACCCGTATCATACACACGCGCATGAAAGTTCTCCTCGCGCCGCACGGCACGCGCGGCGATGTGCAGCCGATGGTAGCGCTCGCGCTCGCGCTCCGCGCGCGCGGCCACGTCGTCTCGTTCGTCGCTCCGTCGAACTTCGCCCCGTGGATCCGCTCGTTCGGATTCGCATTCGAATCGGACGGCATCGACGTCGCAGGGATGCTGCGCGCGCACGGCATGCACTTCGATTCGATGCGTTGGCAGATGCAGTATCTGACCCGCGTCATGATCCCGGCGCTCTTCGAGACGGTGCCGCGTGCGATGCCCGATGCCGAGGTCATCGTCGGCGCGGGAGTGCAGCTCGCGGCGGCATCCGTGGCCGAACAGCGCGGAGTGCCATACGCGACGGCGATGTTCTGCCCGTGCGCCGTGCCGTCGAGCGCCACGCCGCCGCCGACCGCCCGCACGCAGACGTTTCCGCACTGGCTCAACCGTCTGCTCTGGGACGTCGGTCTGCCGCTCGCGGGTCTGGCGCTTCTGCGTCCCCTCAACGCGGGCCGCGCCGCTCTCGGACTGCCGGCGCTCGCCGCGCCGTTCGGATATCTCGCCGGCCACCGCATTCTCGTTGCCGCCGACCGCGATCTGGGTCCGCTTGGCGACGACGCGCCGGAGACGGCGGTGGCGACGGACGCATGGATCCTGGACGACACATCGGAGGCGATCGATGAGAGCGTCGACCGGTTTCTCGATCGTGAACCACCCGTGGTGTACGTCGGCTTCGGCAGCATGATCGAGAAGAACGCCCCGGAGCTCGCGTCCGCTGCGATTGCCGCGGTTCATTCGGTCGGTTGCCGCGCATTGATCGGCTCCGGCTGGGCCGGGCTCGGCCGCGATGGTGACAGCGATGACGATGGTCTCCTCGTCACGGACACGCTGCCGCACGGCTCGGTTTTTCCCCGCGTCGCCGCCGTCGTCCACCATGGCGGCGCGGGAACGACGACCGCCGCGGCGCGGGCGGGAGTGCCGCAGGTCGTCCTTCCTCACATCCTCGACCAGTTCTACTGGGCGCACCGCGTCGAGAAGATGGGACTCGGGCCGAGGGGTCTGCCGGTCGATCTCGTCACCGCCGACGTCCTCGCGGCGCGGCTGGATGCCGCCGTCAACGACGAGCGCATCGCCGCTCGGGCCGCCGCGCTCGGACGGTCAATTGCCGGGAGAGACGGCGCTCCGGATGCGGTCGATCAGCTCGAGCGGCTCGCCGCGCTACACTCCGATCGGTGATGCGCGCGGTCGCGATCGGAACGGCTGTGTTGTGCGCGGCGCTGGCCGCGCCCCCCGCAGCAACGTTCGACGTCGACCCCGGAGTGCGCGTCGTCCTGCTGAGCGATCTGCACTTCTCGACGTCCGATCTCAACGACCTCGAGCGCGGCAAGCTCGTCAAGCGCTCCGTCGACACGCCGGCCTACGGCGAAGTCGCGGTCGCAGGCGCCGAGCGCATCGATGCGCAGAAGGCGGCCTTCATCGACCGCGTGCGCGACATCGAGCGGTTCAAGCGGGGACCGGAGATCCTCCAGATCGGCCGGTTCAGCAGTCCGCCGGTGCTGTCGGACCTCGATCGGCTGACGGTCGACGAGGCGGACTTCGACGTGCGCTCCTGCCGCGTCGGCGACTGCCCGGTTCGCCTCCCGGCGGCCACGATCAGGCGCTTTCAGGACGAGATCGATCCCCGGTCGCCGGACGAGCAGCTGAAGACGGCGGACCTCTTCAAGCACGTGCTGCTGGACAACGTCGTCGCCTACCAGTCGGGCAGCTCCGTCGGACGGATCCTGTCGTACGACGACGGACCGCAGCCGATCAGGCCGGTGGAGGAATTCGAAGGCGTGCTTGCCGACGAGC
>DASQHH010000080.1:0-5583 GCA_035632195.1 Vicinamibacterales bacterium | reverse complement strand
CGCCGCGAGCGCCGGGATGCTGCGCTTCACGTCGGCCGACGATGCGACCTCGGCGTGACGGGTCATCGCACCGATCACGATAGCGCCGCTTTCGGCGCGGATGCCGGTGAGCTCGGGGATGCCCGAGAGATCGACGAGCGTCCCCGGCTGCGCGAGCCGCAGCTTCATCGCCGCGATCAGGCTTTGTCCGCCTGCAAGCGCCTTGCCGCCCGACTTCGCGATGAGACCCGATGCCTCGGCGGCCGACTTCGCCTTCTGATATTCGACTGCGTACATGATCGATTCCTCCGTCTTCGCCGCGAGTCGCCGCTCAGGCCGCCGCTTTCGCGGACTGGATCGCCCGCCAGACGCGATGCGGCGTGGCAGGCATGTCGAGCTCCTTGACGCCGACCGAAGCGAGCGCGTCCAGCACCGCGTTGACGAGCGCCGGCGGCGATCCGATCGCGCCGGCTTCGCCGCACCCTTTGGTTCCGAGCGGATTCACCGTGCACGGCGTCACCCGCGTCGACACCTGGTAGGACGGCACGTCGTCGGCGCGCGGCATCGCGTAGTCCATGTAGCTGCCGGTCAGGAGCTGTCCGCTCTCCGGATCGTAGATGCAGCCTTCGAGCAGCGCCTGGCCGATCCCCTGCGTCAATCCGCCGTGCACCTGTCCCTCGACGATCATCGGGTTGACGATGTTGCCGAAGTCGTCGCAGGCGCTGAACTTCACCACCTGCACGACGCCGGTATCGGGGTCGATCTCGACCTCGCAGATGTGCGTCCCGGCCGGAAAGGTGAAATTGGTCGGATCGTAGAACGCCGTTTCGTCGAGCCCCGGCTCGAGCTTGTCGAGCGGGTAGTTGTGCGGCACGTAGGCGGTGAGCGCGATCTCGCCGAACGTCTTGCTCCGATCGGTGCCCGCGACGGTGAACTTGCCGTCGTTGAATTCGATGTCGGACTCGGCCGCTTCGAGGAGGTGCGCGGCGATCTTCTTTCCCTTGCCGACGATCTTGTCGAGCGCCTTGACGATCGCGGTGCCGCCGACGGCGAGCGAGCGCGATCCGTAGGTGCCCATGCCGAATGCGACGCGGCCGGTGTCGCCGTGCACGACGTCGACGTTGTCGACCGGAATGCCGAGGCGCGTCGCCACGATCTGCGCGAACGTGGTCTCGTGTCCCTGTCCGTGACTGTGCGATCCGGTGAACACGGTGACGCTGCCGGTGGGGTTGACGCGGATCTGGCCCGCCTCGAACAACCCCGCCCGCGCACCGAGCGCGCCGGCGACGTTGGACGGCGCGAGCCCGCAGGCCTCGATGTACGACGAGTAGCCGAGCCCGCGCAGCCTACCGCGCTTCGCGGCCTCGGCCTTGCGTGCGGCGAAGCCCTTGACGTCGGCGAGCTCCATTGCGCCGTCGAGCGTCTGCTCGTAGTTGCCGGTATCGTAGGTCAGCGCGACCGGAGTCTGGTACGGGAACGCGCGGATGAAGTTGCGCCGGCGGATCTCGTCCTGGGCGATGCCCATCTCGACCCCCGCCTGGCGCACCAGCCGCTCGACGACGTACGTCGCTTCGGGCCGGCCCGCGCCGCGGTACGCGTCGACCGGCGCGGTGTTGGTGAACGCCGCCTTCACCTCGCAGTGGATCACCGGCGTCGTGTACTGCCCGGCCAGCAGCGTCGCGTAGAGGATCGTCGGAATGCACGACGCGAACGTCGACAGATAGGCGCCCATCGACGCTGTCGTGGCGACACGCATCGCGAGGAACTTCCCATCCTTGTCGAGCGCGAGCTCGGCGTGCGTGACGTGATCGCGGCCGTGGGCGTCGGTCAGGAACGATTCGCTGCGCTCCGCGACCCACTTGATCGGCCGGCCGACCCGCTTCGACGCCCAGACGAGCGCGGTCTCCTCGGCGTAGAGGTAGATCTTCGAGCCGAAGCCGCCGCCGACGTCGGGGGCGATGACTCGCAGCTTGTGCTCTGGAAGCCCGAGCACGAACGCCGCCATCAGCAGCCGCTCGACGTGCGGATTCTGGCTCGTCACGTAGAGCGTGTAGGAATCGTCGCTCGCGCTGTGGCTCGCCACCGCCGCGCGCGGCTCGATTGCGTTGGGGATCAGCCGGTTGTTGACGAGGTCGAGCTTCGTCACGTGCGCCGCCTTCGCGAATGCGGCGTCGACGGCGGACTTGTCGCCGAGCGCCCACGTGTAGCAGTGGTTGCCTGGGGCCTCGTCGTGGATCCGCGGAGCCCCGGCCGCGAGCGCCTCGGCCGGGGTCGTCACCGCGGGGAGGACCTCGTAATCGACGTCGATCAGCTCGGCAGCGTCCTTCGCCTGGTTGCGCGTCTCCGCGACGACCAGGGCGACCTGGTCGCCGACGTGACGCACCTTGCCCTTCGCGAGCACCGGATGCGGCGGCTCCTTCATCGGCGTTCCGTCGACGCTGGTGATGAGCCAGCCGCAGGGAAGGCCGCCGACGCCTTCGAGATCGGCGCCGGTATAGATAGCGACGACGCCCGGCGCCTTCACAGCCTTCGACGTGTCGATCGACCGGATCTTCGCGTGCGCGTGCGGCGAGCGCAGGAAGTACGCGTTCGTCTGCTGCGCCAAGCTCACGTCGTCCGTGTACTGTCCGGCTCCGGTGAGGAAGCGTCGATCCTCCTTGCGTCGCAGCGATTGGCCGATGTATCCGCTTTCGTTCGCGCCCATGGTCAACTCCTTCACCGGCTCATCGCGGCGGCACCCTGCTGCACCGCCTTGACGATGTTGTGATACCCGGTGCAGCGGCAGAGGTTACCCTCGAGCTGCGACCGGATGGTCGCCTCGTCCGCGTTCGGGTGACGCTGCACGAGATCGATCGCGCTCATCACCATCCCCGGCGTGCAGAATCCACACTGCAGGCCGTGGCATTCCTTGAACGCCGCCTGCATCGGATGCAGGTCGCCGTTCCCGGCGAGCCCTTCGATCGTCGTCAACTTGGCGCCGTTCGCCTGCAGCGCGAGCAGGTTGCACGACTTCACGGCGCGGCCGTCGAGATGGACTGTGCACGCGCCGCACTGCGCGGTGTCGCAGCCGACGTGGGTGCCGGTGAGTCCGAGGTTCACGCGCAGGAAATCGACCAGCAGCGTGCGCGGGTCGATCTCCGCGCTCACTGCCGCACCGTTGACCGTCATCGAAATCGGATTGCCCATGGCCGCTCGCTCCATTCTGCGTGGATGGGTGAGCCCCCGCCTGCCGCTGCAGGGGTGAGAGAAATGACCGGGATCGTCGGAGGTTCGTTCCTGTCCCGCGGCACCCGCGCACGCCCTTCGTGCGCGGGCCGCCGTCAGGAGCTCTGAAGAGTCCTGTCGAACGCGATGATGTTACCGATCTGCCGATCGGTCAGCAATCCTTGCGGCCGCCATCCTGACCGCGGGTCGTCCGTCGCCTCAGTTGAGGTTCGCGACGTACTGCGCGAGGTTTTCGATGTCGGCGTCGGTGAGCGTCGCCGCGACGCTCGTCATGTTGCCGCCGTCGTTGGTGCGCCGCTTCGCGCGGAAATCCTCGAGCTGCTTCTTGATGTACGCATAGTGCTGGCCGGCGACGCGCGGGATCTCGTTCTGGCCGCTGAAGTTGCCGAGATGGCACATCGAGCAGAGGTCGGCGTCGGCCTTCTTCCGGCCCGCATCGACCTTCGCGGGATCGGGCTTGAACCCGTTCGGCTCTTCCTTCTGCTTCGAAAACCAGTCGGCGAGCGCCTGGATGTCCGCCGGGGAGAGCTGCGCCGCGACGGGATCCATCGACGGATCGTGCCGCCGTCCGGCCTTGAAGTCGGAAAGCTCGATCGACAGGTACCGCGCCGTCTGACCGGCGAGGATCGGGTAGCTCGGAACGGTCGAGTTTCCCGTCGCCGTGTGACAGGGAACGCAGATCTCGACCTTCGCCCGCGCGCTGGCGGGCAGCGTCGATTGCGCAAACGCCGGCGACGCGGCGAACACAGCGACGACGAAGAGGATCGGGAATCGGAAGGACATCGCTGCTCGCACGCGTCGCCGATGATACGCGATACACGAAAACGGCCGTCCCGTTGCCGGGGCGGCCGTCTCGTTGCAACTTCGCGTATCGTCGGAGGTCGCGCTACTGGAGCGAGAACACGAACACGCTGTTGCCCCGCTTCGCGTCGATCTGGTTGTTGCCGCCCGCTGCGACGGCGACGTACTGCTTGCCGCCGACCATGTACGACACCGCCGGAGCATTGACGCCCGAGCCGCAGTTGAACTTCCACAGCTCCTTGCCGTTGCGCGCGTCGTAGGCCTTGAACCATCCGTTGGCCTCGCCGTTGAAGACGAGGTTACCCGCAGTCGCGAGCACACCGCCGATCAGCGGCTGCGGCGTCTTCACGCCCCACGCGATCTTGCCGGTGTCGATATTCACGGCGACGAGGCGGCCCCATTGCGCCTCGGTCGGGATGGTCTTGAACGCGCCGCCCAGCCACAGCTTGCCGCCGGGATAGGGCACCTCCTCGACGTGATACGTCATCGGCTGGTGCAGGTTGGACGCGTATGCCATGCGCAGCTTCGGATTGACCGACATCGGCGACCATTCGACGCCGCCGTTCGCCCCGGGCAGCATCCGCGCGCCCTGCGGCGTCGGAAGCGTCCACATGTTCTCCTGCGGAATCATCGCCTCCGAGAAGCGGATCAGGTGTCCGGTCGCGCGGTCGTTGACGTAGACGTGCCCGGTCTTGCCGCCGTGGATCGCCACGTCGACCATCTTCCCATGGTCGTCCTTCGCCTGCGTCAGGATGACCGGGCTCACCGCGTCGAGGTCCCAGACGTCGTGCGCGATGTACTGGAAGTGCCACTTGTACGTACCCTTGTCGAGATCGACGGCGACCATCGAGTCGGTATACAGGTTGTCGCCCGGGCGGATCGCGCCGTAGAGGTCGGGCGACGGATTGCCGACGACGAAGTAGACGGTGCGCGACTTCAGGTCGACCGCCGGCGCCATCCAGACGCCGCCGCCGAGCCGCTCGTAGAACGTGTTGTCCTTCGCGAGCGCGGCCTTCTCCGCGTCGATGTCGCGATGCATGTCGCGCCCCGTGGCGTCCTTGGCCGCCCACACGCCTTCCTGGCCCTTGTCGGGAATCGTGTAGAACGTCCACAGGAGCTTGCCGTCGGCCTGGCTGTATGCCTTGACGAAGCCGCGGATGCCGTACTCGCCACCATTGGTTCCGATCAGGATCTTGCCGTCGACGGCGACCGGGGCCATCGTCTCCGAATAGCCCTTGTCGGGATCGGCGATCTGCGTTTCCCACAGCACCTTGCCGCTCTTCGCGTCGAGTGCGACGAGCTTGGCGTCGAGCGTTCCGAGGAACAGCCGATCGCCGGCCACGGCGACGCCGCGGTTGTTGGGCCCGCAGCAATACGTCGTGACGGGGCCCATCTTGTGCTTGTATTCCCAGTACTCCTCGCCGGTCACCGCGTTGATCGCGAAGACGTGGTCGTACGACGTCGTCAGGAACATCACGCCGTCGACGACGATCGGCGCCGTCTCCATCGATTCGAGCACCGCCGTCTGGAAGACATAGACGGGCCGCAGCCTGCCGACGTTGCCGGCGTTGATCTGCT
>DASQHH010000079.1:0-2187 GCA_035632195.1 Vicinamibacterales bacterium | reverse complement strand
CCGGCCATGGACGTCGGAGCGACGAACACGTCGCTCATCGACCTCGCATCCGAGCCGAGATACGCGACCGTCGAGCCGTCGCGCGTGAAGCTGAAGCCCGACGACACCCCGTCGCCGGCCGCGCCGAGCCGCACGGCTGCTTTGGCGCCCGGATCGAGCCGGTAAAGGTATGCGTAGGTCTTCGCGGACGCGGCGAAGAACAGCCCCGCCTGGTTCCACGAGACGATGGACGGATCCTCGTCGAACGCGGCGGTGAGCACCGCCGGCGTGCCGCCGGCCGCCGGGACCGTCGCGATGAGGCGGTTCGAGTAGAAATAGGACGGGTTCGCCATCGCCGTCTCGAACGCGATCGTCGCGCCGTCGGGCGACCACACGGGATGCGAGTCCGGCCCGTCCTGCGTCACCAGCTTCCGGATCGTCCCGTTCGCTACCGTCACGATCGAGATGTCGCCGGAACCCGCGCTGCCCGGGCTGCTGTTGACGGTGTGATCGAACGCGATCGACTGTCCATCGGGCGACCACGAAAACCGGCCGACCGTGAACGCGCCGGTCGTGAGCGGTTTCACGGCCTTCGACGCCACGTCGAGAATCGACAGGTGCGTCATGCGGTAGTCCTGCTCGACGACCTGGAATTCGCCGTACTTCTTGTCGCGGTCCTTGACGGCGGCGGACTTCGGCTCGGTCGACGTGAACGCGATCGATTTTCCGTCCGGCGACCACGCGAAGCTCCCGACGCCGTCGTCCAGCGTCGTGAGCTCCTCGGCCTCGCCGCCCAGCGGATTGATGACGTAGATCTGTCGCTTGTTCGTGCGATCGGAGACGAACGCGAGCCGCGACCCGTCGGGCGACCACGCGGGCGACTGGCTCGACTTCTTGCCGCCGGTCAGCGGCCGCGGCTTCGCGCCGCCTTTCGCGTCCGCGAGCCAGATCTGCGTCACGAAATCGTTGTCGTCCCAGCTGGCGGTCCGCACGGTATACGCGACGAACCGGCCGTCCGCTGAAATCTCCGGCGATCCCGCGCGCTCGAGCGACAGGATCTGGTCGACCGTCGGTGCCTGCGCCGGCAGCGCGAGCGGTGCGCGCCCCTGGGTCGCCGTGGCCTGCGTCGACGGTCGGGGCGAAGGCGCCTGCGCGTGAGGAACGACGACCGCCGCCGCCGCGATCCAGCTGAGCAGAGTCAATTTGCGCATGGTGGCGAACAGTATAGACTCAGGGCTTTCAAAGGAGTCCTCCATGCGCAGAATGTTCGTCGGCCTGACCGCTGCCGCGTTCGCCATCGCGTTCGGGTCGTCCCTCCTGGCGAAGACCGAGACGGTGAAAGGCAAGATCGTCGACGTCGGCTGCTACAAGATGGACAAGAGCAACACCGGCAATAACCACAAGATGCCGGCGGAAATGAGCGAGTGCGCGACCGCCTGCGCGAAGGAAGGGAAGCCGATGGCGATCCTGACCGACGACGGGAAGGTCTACGAGCTGACGGGCGGCCTGGCGGCCGACAAGAACGCCAAGATCATCCCCCACATCGCCCATACCGTCGAGGTGACCGGGGACGTCACCGAGAAGGGCGGACGCATGACGATTGCGGCCGATTCGCTCAAGATGATCAGCCGGTAAGCGGGGCTCTTCTCGGGCCGCGGGCGCCTCCGCGGCCTTTTTTTCTCCTTGATTGTCCGCAAACATTAGGTGACCATTTCCCTATGGCTCTTGTCACCATCGACCCGAAGGACACCGTCCCCATCTACGCCCAGATCGAGAATGCCGTCCGCGCCGCGATCGCGACCGGGCGTCTCAAGGTCGGCGACCAGCTCCCGACCGTCCGGCAGATGGCGGTGGACCTCGGCGTGAACGCCAACACCATCGCCCGCGTTTACATGGACCTCGAGCACATGGGGGTCATCGAGACCCGGCGCGGGATCGGCTCGTTCGTGGCAGCGAGCCGCTCCGAAGCGCGGCCGGCGGCGGACGCGGCGAAACGCCTTCGTGCGTTCGTCCTCAAGGTCCTGTCCGACGCCGACGGCCTGGGATTCACGTACGATGACGTGATGCGGGGGCTCGAGCAGTACAAGAAAAAGGGCGCGTGACCGCCCGGGTGCTTGTGAAGCGGATTTCCGTTGCGCCGGCGCTGGCCGCTTTCGCGCTCGTGTGCGCGGCACAGGCTCCGGAGTTCGATGCGGCGTCGGTCAAACC
>DASQHH010000078.1:0-2107 GCA_035632195.1 Vicinamibacterales bacterium | reverse complement strand
CAGCAGCGTATACGCCAGCGCCGCGATCGCGGCCGACGCCGGAATCGTAAGGATCCACGCCCACACGATCTGCCCCGCGATGCCCCAGCGCACCGCTGACAGCCGGCGGGTCGCGCCGACGCCGACGATGGATCCGGTGATGGCGTGGGTGGTGCTGACCGGAACGCCGGCGCCCGTTGCGATCAGGAGCGCGATCGCCGCGCCGGTCTCGGCGGCAAATCCGCCCACAGGCTGGAGCTTGGTGATCTTCGAGCCCATTGTGTGGATGATGCGCCACCCGCCCGCCAGCGTTCCCAGCGCAATTGCCGTGTACGCCAGCATCTCGACCCAGAACGGAATCTCGATCTTGTCGATGTAATGGGCGGTGTACAGCACCGTCGCGATGATGCCCATCGTCTTCTGCGCATCGTTCGCGCCGTGATTCAGGCTGAAGAACCCTGCAGAGAGCAGCTGCAGCCGCCGGAACCAGCGATCGACGCGCGAGGGCGGCGTGTAGCGCAGGCCCCAGAATATCGTCGTCATCAACCCGAGGCCCGCGACCATCCCGATCATCGGCGAGAGCACGATGAAGACGAGCGTCTTCGTCCAGCCGGCCGGAATGATCGCTACGAACCCGGCCTTCGCCACCGCCGCTCCGGCGTACCCGCCGATGAGCGCGTGCGACGAGCTGGTGGGCAGCCCGAATACCCACGTAATCAGATCCCAGACGATCGCGCCGGTCAGGCCGCAGAAGATGACGGTGAAGGTCACCACGCGCACGTCGATCATGCCTTTGCCGATCGTCTGCGCGACCGCCGTTCCGAACACGAACGCAGCGACGAAATTGAAGAACGCGGCCCAGATCACCGCCTGCCCCGGCGAGAGCACGCGCGTCGACACGACCGTCGCGATGGAGTTCGCGGCGTCGTGGAAGCCGTTGATGTAGTCGAAGAACAGGGCGACGAGGATCAGCCCGACGACGATGTAGAACATCGCGGGGCTATCCGTGCTTGACCATCACGCCTTCGATCACGTTCGCGACGTCTTCGCACCGGTCCGTCGCTTCCTCGAGGCGGTCGAGCGTTTCCTTCCACTTCATGATCTGGATCGGATCGCGCTCCTCGTCGAACAGTTTCATGACCGCTTCCTGGTGCACGCGGTCGGCTTCGTTCTCGAGGCGGTTGATCTCGATCGAATGCGGACTGACGCCCTCGCTCTTCTCCAGCGCGTCGACCGCGAGCCGCACCGACTCCGTCGACGCGGAAATCACCTTCGCCAGTTCACGGGCGCCCAGACGCACCGTCGTCAGCTTGTAGAGCCGTATCAGCGTCGCCGCCGCGTCGATGGCGTCCATCACGTCGTCGAGCGAGCGCGCCAGCGCGTGAATATCTTCGCGATCGATGGGCGTGACGAACGTCCGGTTGAGGCGCTGAATCGTTTCGTGCGTCAGGAAGTCGCATTTGTGCTCGATTTCCCGGATTTCGTCGGCCTTGTCCCACGCCGGCCGCTCGGCGGCGAGCATCACCTCCAGCACGGCCGAGCCTTTCTTCAGCTCGTCGGCCACCGCCCGAAAGTCGTTGTAGAACTTTTCTTCTTTGGGAATCAGCGAGAAGAGTCGCGCCACGAGCGGAGGATTGTAACAGGTTCGTAACAGACCCGGTGTACCGTTTGCGTACATCGTCATGGTGACCAGCCAGGTGCTCGCGCTCGTTCTCGGCGGCGGTCAGGGGACGCGCCTCTTTCCGCTCACCCACCACCGGTCCAAGCCCGCGGTCCCCATCGGCGGGCAGTACCGGCTGATCGACCTTCCCATCAGCAACTGTCTGCACGCCGACATCCGGCGGATTTTCGTCCTCACCCAATTCAATTCGGCATCGCTCAATCGGCACATCGCGCAGTCGTACCGCATGGACCTCTTCAGCCCGGGCTTCGTCGAAATTCTCGCGGCCGAACAGACGCCCGACAACCCGAACTGGTACCAGGGCACTGCGGACGCGGTGCGCCAGGCGCGCCGCCATTTCGCGGGCTACGAGGCGGACTATTACCTGATCCTCGCCGGCGATCATGTGTACCGGATGGACTACAACGACCTCGTGCGCGCGCACGTCGATGGCCGGGCCGACATCAC
>DASQHH010000077.1:0-4945 GCA_035632195.1 Vicinamibacterales bacterium | reverse complement strand
CACCTGCGCGACTATCCCGCAAGCCATCTGGACAACGCCGAAGACTTCCTCTACTGGTCGAAGGAGAAATTCGGCCCCGAGCCGTTCATCACCGTCACGCACGTCGTCATCGTCTGTCCGTCTGCGCGGACGTGCGTCGTCGCGACGCGCGATGTGTATTCGAGCCGCTACGTCGATGCCTCGCTCGCGGTGTCGGTCGCCACCGATTCGCTCTCGAGTCCCAACCGCTTCTATCTTGTGTACGTGAACCGGTCGCGGGCCAGCGCGATGAAAGGCGGGCTGAGCGCCCTCCGGCGAGCGATTGTCGGCCGGCGGGCGCGCGGCGGAGTCGAGGACAGTCTCAAGCAGATCAAGACGCTGCTCGAGTCTAGGCGGTGATATTCTCCAGCCTCCGCAGAGCAGGGTGGAGGCCTGGAGCTTGGTAGGTTCCTCGGTCGGACCGTATCAGATCCTCGACAAGCTCGGGGTCGGCGGAATGGGCGAGGTCTTCCTCGGCCACGATCCGCGGCTCCAGCGGCGGGTCGCGCTCAAATGCCTGGCCGCGCCGCCCGGCGCCGTCGGCGACCGCATCCTGCGCGAAGCGCGGGCCGCGGCGCGCCTCAATCATCCCAACATCGCCGGCGTCTACGACGTCATCGAGCATGACGATCGCACGTTCATCGTCATGGAGTACGTCGAGGGCGAGAGCCTGGCCGCGCGGCTGCGGCGCGGCCTGCCCCCGGTCGACGAGGTGCGCGCGATCGGCCGACAGCTCGCGTCGGCGCTCGCCGCGGCGCACGCGCAGGGGGTGATCCATCGGGATCTCAAGCCGGCGAACGTGATGATCGCGCGCGATGGCACGATCAAAGTACTGGACTTCGGCGTCGCGAAGCTCTCGGCTCCCGCTGCGGGGACCGAGGATGCGACGGGCCATGTCGCACCCGAGTCGACGCTCCAGGGCAATCCGGGAACGCCGGTGTACATGTCGCCGGAGCAGCTGTTCGATCGGCCGATCGACGGACGGTCCGATTTGTACAGTGCCGGCGTGATCCTCTTCGAGATGGTGACAGGGCGCCGGCCGTATGCGGCGACGGGCGCCGTGTCGCTCGCGCTCGCGATGTCGAAGTCGCCGGCGCCGGCGCCGCGATCGGTCACTCCATCGACGCCGGCTGATCTCGACGCGGTCATCGCCCGCGCGCTCGAGCGGGAGCCCGATCACAGATTCCAGTCGGCGCGCGAGATGGAAGCAGCGCTGACGACCACGTCGGAGCGCAACACGGCGATCGCGTCTCTGACGCGCAGTCCGCATTTCGCGCGGTGGGTGACGACGGGAGTCCTCGCCGTCCTCGCGGTTGTGTTGATGATCGTCGAGCGCGGCTACCTGACGGGTCCGGCGTCGGCGCCGCCGCACATCGTGCTCGCGACCCTGCCTGTTGAAGCATCAGGAACGGATTCGCGCTCAACCTATCTCGGCGTCGGAATGATGTCCGTGCTCGCCGACAACTTCGGCTCGCTTCCGGGCTTCACGATCGTGCGCGCGCCCTCATCGTCGCTCGATCGCAGCCAGGCGGCGATGGGTCCGCTGTACCGCGAGCTGGGCGCGACGCACATGATCGCGCTGTCGCTTTCAAGCGTCGAGCCGAAGACGCGGGTCGTTGCCCGCCTGTTTTCGTCCACGAGCGATCAACCGGTCTGGACAGAGACCATCGACGGCACGCCCCTCGAGGCGCAATCCCGGCTGCTGATGGGATTGCGATCGGCGTTCGAGAAATCCGCATCGCGGTCATTCACCAGCGCGGAGCGCGACCGTCTGCAGAAGCTTCCGACCACGAACAGCGCAGCGCTGCTTCAGTACTGCGAAGCCAAGCACGTCCTGAACGGCACGCCACGAGACGAGACACGGGCCATCGCGCTGCTCGAGCAGGCAACGGCGGCCGACCCGCGTTTTGTCTCGGCGTGGGCGGCCCTCGGCGACGCGTGGTGGAACAGATATCAGTTCGAGAAAGATCCGTCGTTCGTCGCGCATGCCACCGACGCCGTCAATCAGGCGATTGCGATCGATCCGACGTCTCCGCAGGTGTATGACGCGCTCGGCTTCATGCAGATGCGGACGGGGCGCCTGAATGAGGCCGAGTCGTCGTTCAGACGCGCGCTGCAACTCCAGCCGGCCCTTGACGATGCCGAGCGGAATCTCGCGGACGTGCTTTCTCAGATGGGTCGGGTCGACGAGGCGGTGGCGTACGGGAAGCACGCGATCCGTACGAGCCAGAACTGGCGCAACTTCTATTTGCTGGGCTTCGTCTACTATCGCGCCGGCCGGTATCAGGAGGCCGCCGATGCGTTCCGAGCGGCGACCGACGTGGCTCCGAACAACGCAAGCTCGTACACGATGCTCGGCACGGCCGAATACGTTCTCGGCGATATGCAGCAGGCGGTCGGCAATTACCAGCACGCCGTCCGGCTCGGGCCTACCGCCACCGCTCACGCAAACCTCGGGATGGCGTACTACGAGAGCAACCGCCTTGACGACGCGCTGCAGTCGTATCAACGCTCGATTGATCTGGATCCGCGCGTGCCCCTGAACCATCGGAACATCGCCGATGTGTACTCAGCGCTCGGGAGGAGCGAGGATGCCAGGCGTGAGTACCGTGCGGCGATAGCCATTGCCAACGAGTTCGTCAAAGTGAACCCCCGCGATGCGCGGTCGATTGCGCTGATCGCGCTGTGCGAAGCGAGGCTCGGCGAAGCGGCGAGCGCGGAGAACCACGCTGCGGAGGCGGTGGCCGTCGACTCGACGAATCGCGAAGCATGGCAACGGAGCGCGGAGGTGCATGCGATTCTGAAGCAATCGGAGCAGGCGTTTCACGATCTGGAGAAGGCCGTCGCGCTCGGATTCGATCCCAAGATGGCCCGCCGCGAACAGGAGTTCGCTTCGCTGAAAGCGTCCCCGCGGTTCGAGCAGATTCTCACAAAGGCCCCCGGCAACGCAGGACAGACACGAGGTGAGCGGCGATGAGCAAGAGCGGAAAAAAGACCGGTGGAAAGGGAAAGGGCGGAACGCGGAGAGGGAAGAAGGCCTTTGCCACCGGCCCGATGCTGGAGACCATCATCCTGATTGGCAAAGGAAACGTCATCAACAACCCGACGGCGTTGAGTTGTCTACCGGACGGACCCGTCATGTGGATCGTCAAGAACAAGGACACCGTTTCGCACACGGTGACGATCGATCCTGCCAACTTCGTCAACACCGACACAGGAAAGAAGGCGCATCCGTTCAAGGGCAACGGCGCTCCAATTGTCTGGACCGTGAACGGAAACGGAGGCACCGCAACGTTTCCGGACTCGGGCGCGCTCCCGGTGATCAAGAGCAGGGGCAACTTCAGCAAATTTCCGACGCCGTTCAAGTATGAAATCGAATCGTCCAACGCCGACGGGACGAAGAACGGCCTGGATCCCGACCTCGATGTGATCGACCCCGGCGCACGGCCAAACGGATAGGACAACGACGCGAGGAGACGACGATGAGGAAACACAAACCTGCAAAGAAAAAGAAGAAGACCGTGAAGAGGAAGAAGACGCGCAGGCGGCCGCATCAGAAGACCGCCTCGTCTCTGAATCCGACTGTGACCATCTCGATTCAGAACGGAGTCTTCGTCCACGACGCTGCGACGCTGGTGACCTATCCGAAGGGGCCGGCGCAATGGGTGGTCGTCAACAAGGATGCCGTTCCATATACGGTGAATATCGATACGGCGAAAGTGGTCCACCACACGCCGAACGGCGACGTACCCGGAGACCATCCGTTCAACACCAACAAGTTGAGGCCCATTCCCGTCGATGCGGCTGGTGGCGACAACGACCCGGCGGATTCCACGGAACGGATCAAGAAATTCAAACCGGCGCAGATTCCGGACAGCTACGAGTACACGCTGGACTTGATCGACTCGGCTGGAGCGATCATCGATTCCTACGACCCCGACCTCGATGTGATCGATCCAGGCGCGGCGAAGTACTGAATTCTCAGCACCAACCGGCCGCGCCTGAGCGGTGCGGCCGGAATTCACGCTACCGCGGTCCCGCCGTCGTCGGCCTCGCGTCCGCCTTGAACATCCACTGATCGAACCACTCGAGGTTGTGCTCCATCGTCGCGCGGTAGCTCTTCGGCTTCGAAGGACCGTGGCCGATGCCCGCGAAACCCTGGTAGATGATCAGCTTCGTCGGCACGTTGTTGTCCTTGAGTCCCTGATACAACTCGAACGCGTCGGGCAGCGGCACGCGCTGGTCGGTGGCTCCGTGCTGAATCAAGGTCGGCGTTTTGGCCTGCTTGATGTACGTGATCGGCGACGTCTTCGCGTAGATCGCCGGATCGTCCCACGGCGTCGCCCCCAGATACTGGCGCGTGAACGGGTGGATGTCGGTGCTGACGTAATACGTCATCCAGTCCGAGATGCCCGCGCCGACGGAAATGGCCTTGAAGCGCGCTGCGTCGTGCGTCGCGAGGAACGCCGAGATGTAGCCGCCCTGGCTCCAGCCCATGACGCCGACGCGGTCGCGATCGACCATCCCTTTCGCGACGAGTGAATCGATGCCCGACAGCACGTCCCACGCGTCGCCGACGCCGAGATTCTTCACATTGAGCGCGCGAAACTTCTCGCCGTAGCCGGCGCTGCCGCGGTAGTTCGGCTCGAGGACGAGGATGCCGCGCGGCACCCAGACGTCAATCGGATAGATCGTGCTGGTGAACGGAATCGCGCGCGAGATGCCGGTTGGTCCGCCGTGGATGACGACGAGCAGCGGATATTTCTTCGACGCGTCGAAGTCGACCGGTTTGTGCAGCACGCCCTCGATCGTCGCGCCGTCCTGGCTCTTCCACGACACGACCTCCAGCGCGCTCGTCGTCCAGCCGCGCGTCTGCGCGTTGAAGTCCGTCAGCTTGCGCGGTCCGGCCATGGACGTCGGAGCGACG
>DASQHH010000076.1:0-8486 GCA_035632195.1 Vicinamibacterales bacterium | reverse complement strand
GCAGCAGGTTGCCGATGTTGGCGCACGAGATGACGACGATGAAACCGACCGCGCCGAGCAGAATCAGGAGCACGGGACGGATGCCGCCGATGACGGCCTCCTTGATGTTCCAGGTCGTCAGCTGCATGCGCTCGTACTCGGGATTCGTGTCCGCATGCTCGCGCGCCATTGCGCGCGCGAATCCCGCGAGCCGCGCCTCCGCCTGCTGCACCGTGACGCCCTTGCGGATCAACCCGACGACCCGCATGCGGCGGTCGGTTCGGTCCGCGGCGGCGGGATCGAGCTGGAACGGGACGTAGATCGCCCCGCCCCACAGCGTGTAGTGCGCCGGCATCACGCCGACGATGGTGTAGTGATCGTCATCGAGGCGAATCGTCCGGCCGAGGACGTTCGCGTCGCCGCGGAACGCGCGCTGCCACAGCTCGCAGGTCAGAATCGCCGTCTTCGGCGCGCCGGGCTTGTCGTCGTCCTCAGTGAAGATCCGGCCGATGAGCGGCGGCGTGGCGGTCATCGGCATCATGTCGGCGCTGACCAGCGTTTCCTCGACGACCTGCGGCGCGTCGTCGTTTCCAGGGACGAACAGCGTCGCGTTGATGCCGTGCACGGCGCCGACGCGCTCGAAGACGTCGGTGAGACTGCGGAGGTCGTAGTACTCGCCCGACGAGAAGCTGAAGACGCGCATGTTCCGCTGGGGAAAGAACGCGCGCATCATGACCCAGCGGTCCATGTTGGGGTTCTCGTTCCACAGCAGAGAGCTCTCGACGATGCTGAAAATCGTCGTGGCGGCGCCGACGCCGATCGCGACGATCAGGGCGATGGAGGTGCTGAAGGCCGGAGTCCGTCGCAGCAGCCGCAGCCCGTACCGAATGTCCTGGAGCAGTGTCTGCATCCTCAAAGCGTCCGCGTCGGGAAATGCACATCGGGTGCCCACTCACGCGGAGCGGGGACGCGGAATCACGAAGGAAATCGGCACGTGCCGATGTCGAATGGCCGCTGACGAGACGCGCGCGTTCGGAAACGGACAGCTGAGACCCGTCCGCGACGACGGCGCGAACGCCATGGTTCGCGGCGATGTGAAGCGGATGAGCGATGCCGGTGCTATTCTGAGGTGTCCCCGACTTGGAGGCGTGATGCGCGTTCGAGCAGCCGCCGCCGCTCTCTCAGCCGCCGCACTGTTCACGGGCGCGACGGGCGCCGCGCCTCCGCGCCGGCCGAATCTCGAAGGCATCTGGAACGGAGCGACGCTGACGCCGCTGCAACGTCCGGACGGGTTCCGCGACCGCGCGCGCTTCACGCCGGCCGAGGCCGCGGAATACCTGCGCACGTCGCCGGAGCGCATCGCTCGACGGCTGCCGACCGACACCGATCGTCTCACGCAGGCGGACCTGGACACGGCGTCGATCGAAATCGAGTCGTTCAGTCTCGACGGTCTTCGGACGTCGCTGATCGTCGACCCGCCGGACGGGATGCTTCCGGCGCTCGTTCCGGCGGCCCGGGCGCGCATTGCATCGCGGCCGAAGCGATCGTTCGACGATCCCGAGACGATGTCCGTCGGCGAGCGCTGCCTCGTCGCGATGTTCGGGCTCGGCGGATCGTCGGCGTCGCCGCCGATGCTGCCGAGCGAAGTGCTGCCGTGGTTCTACCAGATCGTCCAGACGGACGACTCGGTGCTGATCTTCACCGAATGGATCCACGATGCGCGGGTCGTCCGCATCAACGGCGCGCATCCGCCGCCGTCGATCCGGAAGTGGCTGGGCGATTCGATTGGCCGCTACGAGGGCGACACGCTCGTCGTCGACACGACCAACTTTCGATCCGAGACGCACAACGTCGATTCGAGTCCGCTGATGCACGTCGTCGAGCGGTTCACGAGAATGGACGCGAAAACGCTGCGGTATCGTGTGACGGTCGAGGATCCCGACACGTGGGCCGCGGCGTGGACGGCCGAGTGGCCGTTCCACGCGAGCGGCGCGAGGCTGTTCGCCGCGGAGTGCCACGAAGGCAACTACGCGATCGAGAATTTCATGCGCGGCGCGCGCGCCGAGGAGCGGCGGGGGCGTTAAAGAGCGGGTTCAAGGTTCACGGTTCAAGGTTCCAGGTTCACGGTTCCAGGGTTCTCAGAAAGGGTTCGGGTTCCGGTTCGGGTTCGGGTTCGGGTTCCAACCCGAACCAAGAGCGCCCGAGAACCCCGGAACCTTTAACCGTGAGCCTTGAACCGTGAACCCTGCCTTTACGCGTGTGTCGGCTGCCTGCTGAAGAAGTCCTTCATGCGGCGCTCCATCTCGTCGCGCGGGACGTCTTCCTTACGCGTGGCGACCGTCCACTGATAGCCGTACGGATCGGTGAACATGCCGCTGCGGTCGCCCCAGAACTGATCCTGGAGCTGCCCCATCGGCCCGGGCGGCACCTGCGCGCCGGCGCCGGTGGCGCGCTTGAAGAGCGCGTCGCAATCGTCGACGTAGACCCAGAGGTGGATCGGCGAGCCGCCGTACGCCTTCGCGCTCTTGCCGCCGGCCATCGCGTCGTTGAGCATGAAGCGCGAGTTTCCTATCTGCAGCTCGGCGTGGACGATCTTGCCGTCGGGCCCGGCCGACCGCGATTTCTCTTCCATGCCCATCGCTTTCTTGTACCAGTCGATCGCCTGCGCGGCGTTGTCGAAGATGAGGTGCGGTGTGAGCGTGTGGAAGCCCTCGGGGATCGGACTCTTCGCTTTCGTGGCCATTGCTGTCCTCCTTCGAAAGAAGAGTCCTCGATTCTCTCGCCGACGCGAACGGATCTCAAGCTGAAGAGGAACGATCATCGGATATCGTAAGCGGCGTATGCGTCTCCCTTTCGGCACCATCGTCGTTCTCAGTGCGATCGTGACCATGTCCGTCAATGCTCAGCGGGCGGCGGCGCCTTCGGCCGCACTCGATGCGGCGCTCGCCGCCGCAGTCGCCCGCGGCGACGTTCCGGGCGTCGTCGCGATGGCGGCGACGCGCGACCGCGTGCTGTACCGGGGCGCGTTCGGGAAGGCCGATGCCGCGCGCGCGCGGACGATGACGCCGGACGCGATCTTCCGGATCGCATCGATGACCAAGCCGGTCACGTCGACCGCCGCGATGCAGCTGCTCGAGCAGGGGCGCTTCGCGCTGGACGATCCCGCGGACAGATACCTGCCCGAGCTCGGGCACCTGATGGTCGTCGAGTCGTTCGACGGCCGTACCGGAAACTACACGCTGCGGCCGGCGAAGAGCGCGGTGACGATCCGGCAGCTCTTCACCCACACGTCCGGCCTCGGTTACGGATTCACGAGCGCGATCGATCGGGATTTCAAGCCGCGCCACGGCGAGAAGTTCGCCGCGGGGCCGCTGGACTTCGATCCGGGAACGCAGTGGCTGTACGGCACGGGCGTCGACTGGCTGGGCCGGCTCGTCGAGAAGCTGTCGGGCCGCAGTCTCGAGGAGTACTTCCGCGAACGGATCTTTACCCCACTCGGGATGACGGACACGTCCTACAACGTGCCGGACGCGAAGCAGCCGCGCCTCGTCACGGTGCACCAGCGCCCGGACGGGCGCGCGGACGGGGGGCTCGTCGAGCAGCCGAATCAACCGCGGCCGCCGGCGACGACGTTCAACGGCGGCGGCGGATTGTCGTCGACGGCCGCGGACTATATCCGGTTCGAACAGATGATCCTGAACGGCGGGACGCTCGACGGCGCGCGGATCCTTTCACCGCAGAGCGTCGCGATGATGGGCCGGAATCAGATCGGCGCGATCGGCGTCCGCGCCCTGAAGACCGCGCTGCCGCCGATGAGCATGGACTTCTCGTTCATCGACGACGGCAAGGACAAGTGGGGACTGGGATTCCTGATCACGTCGAAACACGCGCCAGGCAAGCGGTCTGCTGGCAGCCTGAGCTGGGGCGGCATCGACAACACGTACTTCTGGATCGACCCTCAGCGCGGCATCGCCGGCGTCATCCTGATGCAGTTTCTTCCGTTCGCGGACACGAAGGCGCTGGCGGTGTACGAGACGTTCGAACGCGGCGTGTATCAGATCGCCGACGGCCGCTGACGTTGCACGCCGGGTCTCGACGCGAAAGCGATTACCGCAGGAATCGGTGCATGACGCCGACCAGGAACTGAAACTCGTTGACCGAGCCGCCGGCGGTAACCAGCCTGTAGTCCGTTTCGAGCCGCAGCGCCGTACTCCGATTGAAATCGAGCTCGACGCCGAGACCGGGGACGTAGCAGAGCGCCGTGTCCGACGCGCTGGCGTTTACGGTGCCGCCGCCGAAAACGCCGGTGCCGGTGGCCGTGGCCGTGGCGACGCCGACGAGGAGCTGCGCGTAGATGATGTGGTGCTCGCTGGACAGCACAAGTCTGGGGCCGCCGACAAACGCGTACTCGGACACCGACGTCGACACCGTGCTGCTCAATGACGTCGCCTGGTAGTTTCCCGTCACCTGACCGACGAGTTCGATGTTGTCGGTGAAATTGCGGCCGGCGGACACGAACCAGCCCAGTGGCATGGAACCGCTCGGCGCCGACAGCGCGGAATAACCGCCGGCGAAGTCGCCCAGGACCGTCTGCGCCCGAGCGGCGCCCGCGAAAGCGAGCGAAACAGCCGCGAAAGACGCCGCGCGAACAAGGCTGCGCGTCATTACGTCATAACAATATCCGAGCACGCCATTCGTCTTCGGTAAAAAGGAACGCTTCATGGAAACGCTCTGGCAGGACCTCCGGTATGCGTTTCGCACCATCCGCAGGGATCCGGGCTTCGCGGCGGTGGCGGTGCTGTCGCTGGCCCTCGGCGTCGGCGCGAACACGACGATCTTCACCCTGCTGAACGCGTTCCTGCTGGCTCCGCTCCCGGTCGAGAAGCCATCGGAACTCGTGGCCGTGTACACGGTCGATCAAACGAGCATCGGCGGCTTCGGCAACCAGGGTCCGATCTCGTATCTCAATATCAAGGACTTCCGCGAACGCAACGAATCGCTGGCGGACCTCGCCGCGTATTCGTTTCCGAGCCAGGTCAGCGTCATGACCGCGACAGCGCCGCAGCCGGCATTTGCCGAGGTCGTGACCGGGAATTACTTCTCCGTGCTCGGCGTCAGGGCGGCGAAGGGGCGCGTCTTCACCGCGGCCGAAGACGTCACGCGCGGCGCAAGTCCGATCGCGGTGGTCAGCTACGGATTCTGGCAGCGGCGTCTGGGCGGCGATCCGTCCGCGGTCGGCAGGGTGATGCCGCTGAACGGCGCGGGGTTCACCATCATCGGCGTCACGCCGGAAGGGTTCAAAGGCGTCAACGCCATCATCAGCCCCGACATGTGGGTGCCGTCGAGCATGTTTGCGCTGGTGGAGCCGGCGCAGACGCGCGGCTGGATCGACGAGCGGCGCGCGCTGCTGTTCTTCGCGGCAGGCCGGCTGAAGCCGGGGACGACGGTCAGGCAGGCTGAAGCGAACCTGAAGTCGATCGCGGCCGCGCTCGAGAAGGAGTATCCGGCACCGAACAAGGGACGCACCGTCGCGGTCCGGCCCCTCGTCGAGGCGACGATCTTTCCGGGCATCCGCGACCTGTTCGTCCTCGGCGGCGCGGTGCTGATGACGGTCGTCGGGCTCGTGCTGCTGATTGCGTGCTCCAACGTCGCGAACCTGCTGATGGCGCGCGCCTCGGCGCGGAGCCAGGAGATCGCCGTCCGCATCGCGATGGGCGCCGGACGCGCCCGGCTGTTCCGCCAGCTGCTGACCGAGAGCGTCGTCCTCGCGCTGCTCGGCGGCGCGCTGGGTGTCGGCGTCGCGGTTGTGGCGCGCGACGCCATCTGGTCGCTCCGTCCGCCATTCCTCGCTGACAACTTCGTCGATCTCACGATTGACGGGCGAGTGCTCGCGTTCACAGCCGGTGTGTCGCTCGTCACCGGCCTGGTGTTCGGCGTCCTGCCGGCGACACGCGCGTCGCGCCCGGATCTCGTCGATGCGCTGAAAGAGGAGACGCGCGGCGCCGGCACCGGCCGCCGCCGGGCGACGCTGAGCCGCGCGCTCGTCGTCGCGCAGGTCGCTCTCTCGGTCGTCGCGCTGGTTGCGGCGGGCCTCTTCCTGCGCAGCCTCGGACGCGCGAACCAGATCGATCCCGGCTTCGACGTCGAGCACGTCGCGGTCGTCGCCGTCAACGCCGGCCAGGGCGGCTACGACGGCGAGCGCGCGCGCCAGTTCTTCCGCACCGTCCCCGACCGCGCGGGGGCGCTTCCGGGCGTGCAGTCGGCGTCGTGGGCGAGTTCGGTGCCGCTCGCCGGCAGCATCTTCAAGACAATCATCAAGGAAGGGGACAATCCCGAGCTGATGGCGTCGCGCGTCCTGGCGACGGCCGTCGTCACGACGCCGGGGTACTTCCAGACGATCGGCATTCCGCTGCTGCGCGGACGCGACTTCACCGATACGGACCGCGAGCCGTCTTTGCGCGTCGCGATCGTGAACCAGGCGTTCGTCGACCGCATCTGGCCCGGCCAGGATCCGATCGGCAAGCGCTTCCGCTTCTTCACCGACACGAGCTTCCGCCAGGTGGTCGGCGTCGCGAAGACCAGCAAGTACTCGACGCTCGGCGAGGATCCGCAGCCGGCGGTCTACACGCCGCTCGAGCAGGACTTCAGCGACACGATGACTCTGCTCGTGCGGACGGCAGGCGATCCCGCGCCTGCGCTGGGCACGGCGCAGCGCGAGATCCGTTCGCTCGACCGCAGCGTCCCGCTGCAGAACCCGTTTACGATGCGCACGATCCTCGATCAATCGCTGTGGCCGGCGCGGCTCGCCGCAATCCTGCTCGGCGTCGTCGGCGCACTGGCCCTGACGCTGGCGTCGATCGGCCTCTACGGCGTGATGGCGTACTCGGTGGCGCAGCGGACGCGCGAAATCGGCGTCCGGATGGCGATGGGCGCGAACCGCGCGCAGGTCCTGGCGATGGTGCTGCGGCAGGCGATGACCCTGGTGGGAATCGGGCTCGTGATCGGCGTCGCCGGCGCGGCGGCGCTCTCGCGCGGTGTGACGCGGCTGCTGTTCGGTATGAGCGGACTGGATCCGGCGACGTTCGCCGGCGTCTGCGTCGTGCTCGCCCTCGTCGCCGTGCTCGCCAGTTACGTCCCGGCGTGGCGCGCGAGCAGGCTGGACCCGATCAAGGCGCTCCGGTAACGCGGCGGTCGACTCCTACAATATTCGCGCTCCTCCACCGTCTACCTCTTCAGAACGTGACCGACGCGGACAAGCAGATCGCCGAGGTCGTCGAGCGGGAAGAATCGCGGCTGCTGCGCTTCATCCGCCGCCGCGTGCCCGACCCGCGCGACGCCGAGGACATCCTGCAGGACGTCTTCTCCCGGCTGGTCGAGGCCAACCGGCTGCTGATGCCGATCGATCACGTGACGGCATGGCTGTTCCGCGTCGCGCGCAACCGCATCGTCGACTTCTTCCGTACGCGCGACCCGCAGGGGGACGAGCTGTCTGCCTTCGAGGATCTGCTGCCGTCGGCGGACGCCGGACCCGACGCGCTGTATGCGCGGAACGCGCTGATCGACGAGATCGCGGCCGCGCTCGACGACCTGCCGAAGGAACAGCGCGACGTCTTCGTCGCGCACGAACTGGAAGGACGCAGTTTCAAAGCGATCGCGCGCGAGACCGGCGTCAACGTCAACACGCTGCTCTCGCGCAAGCGCTACGCGGTGCTTCGGCTGCGCGAGCGGCTAAAGACCATCTACGACGAAATGACGAAGCATGAGGACCGGACATGAAAAAGAACTGGCCCGCAATCATCACGACGGCGATCGCCGGCATGATCATCGTGACGTTCCTCGGCGGCTGGATCGTCGAGCTGCTGTGGAACTGGCTCGCGCCGGGGCTGTTCGGACTGAAGACGATCACGTTCTGGCAGGCCTGGGGTCTGCTCGCGCTGTGCCGCATTCTGTTCGGCGGCATGAGCCTCAAAGGGGGCGGCAGCGGCGACCGCAGCGCGATGCGCCACCGAATCGTCGACAAAATGGCGGACCGCATCGCCGAACGGTTCGAATCGATGACGCCGGAAGAACGCGAGCGCTTCCGTCAGAGGATCCGCGATCGCATGGGCTGGGACACGAGTCCGCGCGAGAATCCGGGGCACTGATGGAGACCCGCACGCGGCCTCGAACATCACAATGCCAGCGACCGAGCGGGTGGCTCGGCCGGCTAACCCTCTGGCGCATGAATGCCAGTCATTCCAGAGTGACCGACTGGGGACTGTCGCACGTCGCCGTGAATGACACCGACGTCATCCTCGACGTCGGATGCGGCGGCGGCCGGACGATTGGCAAGCTCGCAGCACTCGCACCGCAGGGGACCGTGTACGGAGTCGACCATTCCGAAGCAGCGGTGGCCGCGAGCGCTCGGACGAACGCGCAGTATGTCGCCAGCGGCCGCGTCCAGATCCGGCACGGCTCGGTGTCGCGGCTGCCGTTCGAAGACGGAACGTTCGATCTCGTCGTCGCCA
>DASQHH010000075.1:0-2009 GCA_035632195.1 Vicinamibacterales bacterium | reverse complement strand
GATTGCCGACCACGGCGCGCGCTTCGTGGGCTGCAATGTCATGTACCTGCAGGATGGCACCCGCACGCACTTCATGAAGTTCGTCGAGCGCGAGTTCCCGTCGATGCTGCCGAAGTTCGAGCGCCTCTATTCCAGGAAGTATCCGCCGGACGCGTATCGCAAAGAAGTGCAGGGAATGGTGCGGGTGCTGCAGCAGCGATACGGACTGACTCGCCGGGAGGATGCCGATCAACGCGACAAGCCCGACGCCGCTCCGGCGGAGCCGGAGCAGGTCGGGTTCAGCTTCTAAGCCACGTCGCCGTATTCGATCGCCTCGGTGGCCGACATGACGCGAGGCTCGACGACGACCTCTCCGTCTTTGGCGACGACGTCGAAGTGCGTTCCGTCTTTCCACGTCGAGCTGATCGGCAGCTTGATCCGTTCGTCGATGAATCGCTTCAGGAAGCGCGCGCCGTAGGCCAGGCTGTAGCCCTGCGTGACAATCAGCTCCAGCGCCGCGTCCTGCACCTTGATGGTCTTGCCCGCCTTCGCCAGCGTCACCTTGACGTGATCGAGATAGTGCCGGGCGATCTCGCGGACTTCGTCGTGTTGGAGCGGCGCGAACAGCACGACTTCATCGATGCGGTTGCGGAACTCCGGCGGGAAGCGACGCTCGAGCTCGCGCAACACCTCACCCTGGACCTGATCGACGCCGGCCGTCCGGTGCATGAAGCCGAGAGGACTCGTCAGCTTGCGGAAGCTGTCGGCGCCGAGGTTCGACGTCATGATCACGACGGCGTCGCTCAGATAGACGCGCTTGCCCCGACCGTCGGTCAGCCAGCCCTCGTCGAACGCCTGCAGGAACAGATGGAGGAGGTTCGGACTCGCCTTCTCGATTTCGTCCAGCAGAACGACCGTGTACGGATTGTCCTTCAGCTGATTCGTGAGGATACCGCCGCGCTCGCTTCCGACGATGCCGCGCGGCATGCCGATCAGCTTGTCGACGGCCACGCCGCCGTCCTGGTATTCGGACATGTCGACGCGGACCATCTTCTTGTCGTCGCCGAAGAGGAACTCGGCCACCGCTTTGGCCAGCTCCGTTTTGCCGACGCCGGTCGGTCCGAGGAACAGCAGCACGCCGTCGGGACGGTCGAATCCGTCCTTGAGCGGACCCTTGTTCAGAACCAGCCGCCGCGCGACCGCGCTGACCGCATTCTTCTGGCCGACAACACGCTTCTGCAGGCGCTCTTCGATGTCCTTGAACCGATCGGTCACGTCACGATAGACCATGTCTTCCGGGATCTGCGCCGCGTGCGAAATCACCGCGACCACGTCGGACGTCTTGACCTCCCAGCGATGATCGATCTCGGCCCGCACCGCAGCGGTATCGAGCCAGCCGATCACCTTGTCCGGCAGATGGAGATGCCGCATGTAGCGCGGCGACAGGTCCAGGGCGGCGTCGATGGCTTCGTCGAGCAGGTGAACGGAATAGTTGCGCTCCAGACGCGACCGCAGGCTGTAGACGATGCGCCGCGTCTCTTCGATCGACGGCTCGCAGACCGTGACGGCGCGGAACCGCCTCGCGAGCGCCTCGTCCTCCTGGATGTACTCTTTGTACTCGCTGAGGGTCGTCGCCGCGATCATCCGGATTTCGCCGCGCGCGAGGACCGACTTGAAGACGTTGGCGGCGTCGGAGGGCGCGCCGAGCGCGGAGCCGGCCCCGACCATCGTGTGCGCCTCGTCGACGAACAGGATCAGATTCGGCCGCTCCTTCAGCTCGCGGATGACGTTCTGGATCCGATCCTCGAACATCCCGCGCAGCATCGTGCCCGCGACCATGCTGTTCATCGCCAGGTTGACGACCTGGCAGTCGCGCAGTCGGACCGGGATCGTCTCGGGCTCGAACTCGATGCGCCGCGCCAGCCCTTCCGCAATCGCGGTCTTGCCGACGCCTGGCTCGCCGATCAACATCACCGAGTTGGCGCGCTCGCGGTGGCAAAGGATTTCCAGTACTTGCTGAATTTCCTTGT
>DASQHH010000074.1:0-12249 GCA_035632195.1 Vicinamibacterales bacterium | reverse complement strand
GGTTCACGTCTCGTGCACGGGCGCGCTCCCAGACCGGCCTGCAGAATACGCAGGCCGGTCCGCCGAATCGCTCTTCACTCCGCGTGCTTTGCGATCTCTGTGGTTGCTTTTACTGCTGCTCGGTCTCCCGCGGCGTCTCTGTCTTGAAGTCGTTGTAGTTCAGCAGCGTGTTGAACAGCATGTTGAACTCGCCGAAGTTCTGCCACCGGTAGCATGGATTGCCGGCGAACAGGATGACGCGGCCCCTGCCTTCCGGCTGATCGACGATCGCGGGGCGGTTGCGGACCTCGGCCGCCCCGCGCATCAACCCGCTGAGGACGTGATCGTCGCCGCCCGGATAGCGCATCAGCACGCCCGCCGGCGTCGGCGGAGGTCCGGGCGGGGGCGCTTCTCCGAACGGATTCTGGTTCGTCTGCACGCTGAGCAGCGGTCCGCTGGCGTAGCGCACCGGAATCGTCGTCTTGTCGTAGCCGTAGAAAATCGGATTCTCCGGATGGGGGATCTCGGCGTCGACGATCGGGCCGGGCGCGTAGAACTGCGCTGACGTCCGCGCGGCGTCCACTTTCGGTGTGAGGCCGAACTCGGCGGGGAAGAAGCTCGACGTGCCGAGGGTCACGAGCAGGCCGCCGTCGCGCACGAACCGATCGAACTCGGCGACGCCGGACAGTCCCATGCCGCCGGTGATGTCGTCCGACTCCCCGTAACTGCCCAGGCTCGGATATTTCGGGTCTTTCTTGTACGGGATTGGCTTGCCGCGATTCTCGATGTCGAACACGAGTCGCTTGCCGTTGGCGCCCTGGTGCGGAATGACGATGACGTCGTAGCTGCCGCGCAGGTTTCCTTTGGCGACGCGCTCCTTGAAGATCAGCTCGTAGGGCACGTCGAACTTGTCGAACGCGTAGCGCACCCAGCCGACGTCCTGCGTCCCGCCCCACGTGCTGTAGACGGCGACGCGCGGCAGGTCGAGGTCGTGCATCGGCACCTGGGGCGCCGCCGCCATCGCGACGGCCGTCAACCCGAGCGACTCGACGGCGCTCCGGATTCGACCGCCGTCGCCCGACACCACGAAGGATCCGGCGGGGAACGTCACATCGCCCTGCTTGAATTCCTATTCCACCGCCTGCACCTTCAGGTCCTTCAAGCGGTAGCGGAGCGTGACCATGTTGTTCGAACCGTAGTGCGCGACGGCGAAGACGGATCCGCTGCCCGAGACGGTTCCGGCGACCTTCAGCTGATCGACGGGCGTCACCGCCACGTCGAGGATCGCCTTGTCGTCGATCTCTTTCACGTCCGTGTGGCTCATCAGGCCCATCGTCCACGCGGCATCGTCGTACGTCCGGAGGGTCGGATCCGGATAGACCTGCTTTTCGAGCAGGATTTTCGCGAGCCGGCCGTACGGCTGGTCGCGCTTGACGATGAAGGAGCCGGCGGGGAACGTGCCTTCACGCAGTTTGACCTCGCCGGTCGCCTTGCCGACTTCGATCCCCTGCATGCGCAGCATGTTGACGAGGCGTTCGACGCGCGTCATGTCGCGCTCGGTCGGAATCACATAGCCGGCAACGGCATCCTTCCGCGCGGCATCGATCGAGTTTCGCGATTTCTGATAGAAGTTCTCGAGGATGATTTTCGGGAACGTCGAGGTGTACTGCAGCGCCGTGAGCACGCCGGTCTCGCCGTAATTCGTGTTGTTGCGCAAAGACCAGTCGAACTCGCCCGTCGCCGGCAGCGGCCGGTACCATTCGCGCTGCGACTGATTGCCGCGTCCGGCAAACTCCGGCGCTTGATCGGGCGCCGCTGCTCCACGGCCTCCGCGCCCCCCGCCGGGCGTCGTGAGCCGCATGTGCTGCGTGTTGGCCCCGTTGAATCCCTGGCTCTCGTACATGCGGATCATGCCGTTGTGGTTCGACGACATGAACGCCAGGTAGCCGGGCGACCACATGTCGACGAAGCCGTGCGTCCACACTCCCGGCATGCCGTACTTCGTCATCTGCGCCATCTCGAAGTTCGACATCATCGGCAGCTCGCCGTACAGGATCGGATCGAGCGTCGGATTCTGCGGCGCCTGCCCGCTAAAGGTGTACATCAGCGTCTGCGCCTGATGCAGGTCGTGCATGATGGGCGGATGCCACTGCAGGTACCAGTCAAGCAGCGCGCGCATCGACACCTGCGAGTAGTTGATGTCGCGGTTGTCGTCGTGGAAGACGTACTTGCCCCAGTAGGGCACGCCAATCGGCGGATTGCCGGTCGTCTGCTGCGGACCGTAGAGATTGAACCAGTCGACGTTGCGATCGCGGCCGTCGGGATCGGCGACCGGCGTGACCGAGACGATCACGTTGTCGCGAATCTGCCGGACGAGCGGTGAGTCCTCCGTTGCGATGCGATAGACGAGCTCCATCAGCATCTCCGACGGGCCGACCTCGCCGCTGTGCAGGCCTCCCATCAGGTGATAGATCGGCTTCGCTTTCGCGATGACGTCCTTCGCCTGGGCGTCGGTGATCTTCCGCGGATCGGCGAGCTGGCCCAGATAGCCGCGATAGGTCTCCAGGTTTCTGATCGACTCGTCGGCACCGACGAAGACGACGACGAGCTCGCGGTTCTCGTCGCTCTTGCCGATGGAAAGCACTTTGACCCGCGGAGTCGCGGCGGCAAGCGCGCGGTAGTACTTCAGGATGTCCGCGTAGGAGGTCAGCTTTTTCGGCTCGCCGATGTGATGCCCGAGGACGTCTTTCGGCGACGGCACGCCGGCCACCTTCGGCAGGTGATCCACGAGCGGACTGCTGAATTCCGGCTTCGTCGTCCACTCCTTCACAGAGCGTGCAAAGTCGGGATCGTCGACGGGCGCTCCGGTAGACCTAACTGCTTTGTTTCCAGCCGATTGCGCCGCAAGACCGCTTCCGAGAGCCAGCGCGGCGAGCGCAGAAACCAAGGCCACCCGCTGAGCCGGACGGCGCCAGTCGAACATGACAGAACTCCTTATTTAAGTGCTACTTACGTAGTATGCTGACGGAGGGTCGTCGGACCGATAACGCGGCGGGCCGCCAAAAAACCCGTTGAGATGGCCCTCGCGCGCTCGGTACAATTCGCCGTTTTTACCCTGTTGTCGGAACGGAATCTATGATCAATGTCGCCGCAATCCGGATGCAGCAATTTGGCGTGCAATTCTACCAAGCTTCACTGACGGCCAGTGACATCGACAAGCTGGTCCGGTTCGAGGTTCTGAGTTACGGCGAGGGCGGCCAGGCGCCCGTGCGCGGCGGCAAGCAGAAGGTTCCGCCGGGCGCAACCCCGTCGAAAGTGAACTGGGATTTCCTCGAGCGCCGCATCGCGTCGAGCGAAAAGGCGTATCAGCGTCAGATCATCCGCCGGAAGATCGACGAGCTCGTGCAGTACTACGAGCAGTGCCGGCAGGCGCGCGACCTGCCCTCGATTCCCGGCGCCGTCATCATCTCGTGCGACGAGAAGCTCTCGTTCCAGCCCGCGGGCGAGGACGCACGCGTCGGCATCCTGAAAGTGCCGGAGCGCGAAGGCATCCTGCGCGCCATCGACGGCCAGCACCGCCTGCTCGCGCTGCACGCCGACATCGATCGGTTCCAGGGCGAGGACTTCGCGGTCCCGGCGATCATCTTCGATCGTCTCCCCGAGGACCACGTCGTCCAGATGTTCGTCACGATCAACGCGAAGCACACGCGCCTCAACGCCTCGCACCTCGTGTCGCTGTCCGGCCGTCAGCTCTACCGGGACGATGCGCTGGCGACCGCGCATGACGTGGTGCGGGCGCTGAACGATCGCGAGGATTCGCCGCTCTACGACGAGATCAAACTCCTGGGCGTCGGCCGCGGACGGGTAGCGCAGGCGCCGCTCGCGCAGGAACTGAAGAAGCTCTTCGGTCCCGACGGCGTGTTCCACGGCAAGCGGACGGGCGACATGCACGAAGACGCCAAGAAGTTCTTCGTGAACTACTTCAAGCAGATCGCGCTCGTCTTCGGCGGCGCGTGGAACGGCCGCAAGTACAGCATCCGCAGCGCCGCGGCCCTGCGCGCGTTCATCCGCGTCGCGCCCGACGTCGCCCGGCGGCTTGACCAGGAGCACGCCGACCGTTCCGACTTTCGCGCCATCGGCCGCGTCATCGCGCCCTGGGGCCGCCGCATCGGCGACCTCCGGTTCGAGACCGACGGCGCGTGGAAGCGGCAGGGCACGACGGTCGACTCGCTCGCGAAGGAGCTCCGGCTGGCGCTGCAGTATCCGGAAGGCGCCGCCGTTTAGGGCGGAGCGAGCTCCGCCCGTTGAAAAAGTGCCGATACTGATAACGGGGGGAGCCGGTTTCATCGGCTCCAACCTCGTTCACTACGCCCTCGACCACACTCCGCACCGGATCGTCGTCCTCGACAATCTGACGTACGCCGGCAGCCTGCTGAATCTCGAGGGGCCGCTCGCCGATCCGCGCGTCCGCTTCGTCAGAGGCGACATCGGCGATGCGGCCACGGTCGCTCAGCTGCTTTCCGGTGAGAAGCCGTCGGCGATCGTCAACCTCGCGGCCGAAACGCACGTCGACCGCTCCATCGACACCCCGCGCGCGTTCGTCGACACGAACGTCGTCGGAACGTTCGTGCTGATTGAGGCAGTCCGCCGGTATCTCCCGACGCTGGACGCGGCGGCGCGGGCGGCTTTCCGCTTTCTCCACGTCTCGACCGACGAGGTTTACGGCACGCTCGGCCCGTCGGGATCGTTCAGCGAGGAGACGCCATACGCGCCGAACTCACCGTACGCGGCCAGCAAGGCCGCCGCCGACCATCTCGTGCGCGCGTACGGGCACACCTACGGCGTTCCGGTCGTGATCACGAACTGCTCGAACAACTACGGTCCGTTCCAGTTTCCGGAAAAGCTGATCCCGCTGATGGTTCTCAACGCGCTCGACGGACGGCCGCTGCCCATCTACGGCGACGGATTGCAGGTGCGCGACTGGCTGCACGTCGACGATCACTGCGCGGGCCTGATGCTCGCCCTCGAGAAGGGCCGCGAGGGCGAAAAGTATAATGTCGGCGGCGCCAACGAGCGCAGCAACATCGAGATCGTGGATCGCATCTGCGATCTCGTCGACGAATTGCGGACGGCGGGTCCCGGGTCCGCCAGCGCGCATCGGCTGAAGACGTTCGTGCCGGACCGTCCCGGGCACGACCGGCGCTATGCGATTGATGCGTCGAAGATCCGACGCGAGCTCGGATGGAAGCCGGCGCACACGTTCGAGACCGGCCTGCGTGAGACGGTAAAGTGGTATCTGGAGCATCGAGACTGGTGCGAGAACGTGACCGCAGGCCGCTACGATCGCCAGCGGCTCGGACTGGGATGACATGCTGAAAGGCATCATTCTGGCCGGCGGATCCGGCTCGCGGCTCCATCCATTGACCCGCGCGGTCAGCAAGCAGCTGGTCCCCGTTTACAACAAGCCGATGGTGTATTACCCGCTGTCGACGCTGATGCTCGCGGGGATCAGGCACGTGCTCGTCATCACGACTCCGTTCGAGCAGGACGGATTCCGCAGGCTCCTCGGGGACGGGTCCGAGCTCGGCCTGCAGATCGACTATGCGAGCCAGCCGAGCCCGGACGGCCTCGCGCAGGCATTCCTCATCGGCCGGGAGTTCATCGGTGCGGATCGCGTCGCCCTCGCGCTCGGCGACAACATCTTCTACGGCGCGCATCTCTCCGACTACCTGCGCAGCGCAGCCGGACGCGAATCGGGCGCCACGGTCTTCGCCTATCAGGTCCGCGACCCCGAGCGCTACGGCGTCGTTGCCTTCGACAACGAAGGACGCGCCGCCAGCCTCGAGGAAAAGCCGCTGACGCCGAAGTCGACCTACGCCGTCACGGGCCTCTACTTTTACGACAACCAGGTCGTCGACATCGCGTCGAGGCTGAAGCCGTCGGCGCGCGGCGAGCTCGAGATCACGGACGTCAACCGGACGTACCTCGAACGCGGGCAGCTCGCGGTCGAGCGGCTCCCGCGCGGCGTCGCGTGGCTCGACACCGGCACGCACGAAGCCCTGATGCAGGCCTCCAACTACATCCAGGCGATCGAGGAGCGGCAGGGCCTGATGGTTGCATGCCTCGAGGAGATCGCGTACCGGATGGGATACATTTCCGCGAGCCAGCTCGCGCGCCTCGCGAGGGCGATGGACGCGAGCGCGTACGGTCAGTACCTGCTTCGCCTGCTCGAGCAGGAGGCCTGACGTGCGCATCCTTCCGACTGCCCTGCCGGGCGTAGTGGTGATCGAGCCCGTCGTTCATCGCGACGGACGCGGCTTTCTGATCGAGACCTTCCAGGCCGATCGCTACCGGAAACACGGGATCGAGGGCCCGTTCGTCCAGGACAACCAGTCGAGGTCGGGCGCAGCGACGATTCGAGGACTCCATCTTCAGCATCCGCACGCGCAGGGCAAGCTCGTTCGCGTGGTCGAGGGCGCGATTTTCGACGTCGCCGTCGACGTCCGCCGCGGCTCGCCGACGTTCGGGCGGTGGGCCGGCGTGACCCTCTCAGCCGAGAATTTCCGGCAGTGCTACATCCCCCCGGGCTTCGCCCACGGTTTCTGCGTCGTGGGCGACTACGCTCAGGTCATCTACAAATGCACGGCCGTGTACGATCCGGCCAGCGAAATCGGCATCGCGTGGAACGATCCGTCAGTCCACATCGACTGGCCGATTCGCGATCCCGTTGTCTCGGCGCGCGACCGGTCCAATCCCATCCTCGCCGACGTTGTGGATCGCCTGCCCGAATACTCGAGTTTTAGGGAGGGAATGAATCAAGACTCAGCGCCAGAATTGTAAGATTGACGACAAAGTCGTCCACTCGACGTACCTCCTTTCGCACCGATCACGGGCCTTTTCCTAAGAAATCTGCAGGGCATGGCGATTGCCTCTTTGTGCAGCCGAATCATCGGTCTGATTACGGCAGGGCGCCGTGAATGCTGGGGGAGCCAGACCGGTGAAGCAGAGGGGCATCGCAATTACGCGGTGCCCTTTTGTTTTGTACGGCTTACAATCGGCGCCCTGTGAGCAAAGCCCCCCGGAGAGTTCTCCTTCCACTACTGCTTGTCGTAATTGCAGCCTCGGGTGCCCCGCGCGCTGCCGATAAGCCACTTTCCTTCTCGGACTTCTTCAGGATCGGGCCCGTCTTTCAGGATCGGAACGGCGACGCCGTCGTCGATTTCGTGGATGCGCGAATTGTTCTTCCGCCGCAGCCGACCCCGGGCGAGATCGCCGCCGGAGCCGACGTTGCGGCCCGCCTCGGCTACGAAACGACGGCGATGAATCTGCCGATCGCCGCGCGCGGCTTCGAACCGAACGGCTCCGGCGCGCCCATCTTCATCGGCTCGAAGTCGCTCGCCGGCAGCGGTACCACGGTCGACGCGGTCGGCGGCGGCGGCCTCAAGGCCGGCGACGGCATCGTGACGCTCTTCGCGGTCGGCGGCCGGCCAGCCATCGCCATCCTGGGCGGCGACGACGACGGGCTGACGGCGGCCGCCGTGATGTTCGGCGGCCGTCTCCCGTATGTGTGGGATCAGAAGAGTCCGACCACCGACAAGATCGCGGACGACGTGAAGGAGTTCCTCGCCGGGAAGAACATCGGCGCGGCCTCGGCCGCGGTGCAGTCGATCGTCGTGCACCAGGGGAACGACGGTGCCGAGCGTGTCACCGTCGACGTGCCGCTGGCCACCGGAGCGGACCTGATTAAAGCGCAGGTCGCGCTCAATCAGTTCAAAGCGACCGGCAGCCGCGATCAGAAGCGCGCGCTCTCCTATTCCGCCGTGCGGACGCTTCGCGTGCGTCTGCATTCGCCGGGCGCAGGCGTTGCTGCCGTCGATCTGACGCGTGCCGGATCACCCGTTGTCGAGGCCGCAGCGCAGCCGCCGGCCCGCCGTCCGGGCGGCGGCGCAAAGGAGAACTTCGATCTCTCGTCCTTCTACGCCAACGAAGGCGCGCTCGGGGACTCGGACAACAACCTGATTCCGGATCGCGTCGACGTCCTCCTAAGTCCGGGCGACGACGCCGACGGCATCGTCGATCTCGCGGCCCGTCTCGGCCTCGAGTCGACGGGCGTCTCGCTGCCGATTGCGAAGCCGGCGAAAGCCATGACGTCTCCCGAGAGCGAGCCGATCCTCGTCCTCGTCGGAACCGAGCATCCGCTGTTCGACCGTCTCGTCGCCTCGAAGAAATGGGCCCGACCCACGCTGGAGCCGGGCGAAGGACTGATCGAGGTCGTCAGGAAGGCGTTCGGCGAAAAGAGTGCCCTCATCGTCACGGGCGGCGACGCGGCGGGCGTCTCTCGCGCGCTGCACCAGCTCGCGGAGAAGTTCCCGCACATCTGGGCGCGCGGCAAGGACCGCACGACGCTCGACGACGTCGAAGAGGACCTGCGGAAGTTCGTCGCCGGACGGTCGCCGGCGGGCCAGGCGGCCATGGGCGTTTACAAGCTCGGAAGGATCGGCGACGCGCTGCGCGGCAAAGAGCTGGCGTCCGCGCACGTCCGCATGTTCGTCGAGAAAGCCGATGACAAGCTCGCCGCCTTCGTGAAAAGCGAAGCGATCGAACGCCTGCGCACCGGCAGCGTCACGGTCGACGTCCAGAACATGGACGTCCAGAAGGGGCGGACCATCGTCGACGACGAGTACGACATTCCGTCGGAGGTCGACGACTTCTGGACGAAGCTGCGGACGAAAGTCATTCCATCGGTGCGCAAGCGCGCCGTCGTCACCATCCAGGCGCGCCTCAGCGAGCCGCCCGAGATTCGCCGCCAGATCGAGCAGCAGGCGCGGGGCGAATTGCTGAAAGCGGGCGCGGACGACAAGTCGAGCGTCACGGTGCTGTCCGCCTACAAGCAGGGCTACAGCTGGATGTGGGAGGTCGTTCGTCCCGCCCTCGCCGGCAAGGACGTCAACGCGATCAGAATCCGCTTCGCCGAGATCGGTCCGGTCGCCGGCTGGAAACAGGAGGGCATGTACGCGCCCACGCGCTGGCTGCTCGAGCTGTATCCGATCGACGAGATGCTGGCGAACGACTTGAAGATCGACCGCAAGAAGATCGTCTTCGAGATGGCGCCGATTGGATCCCCGGCGTACGAAGTGACCGCGACCGGGGCGAACGGCGTCGAGATCTTCAAGAAGACGTTCGACCCCACGTTCGTCGAACGGCCCTTCTTCGATCGCTTTCCGGACTACGAACACGTGCGCGTCACGACCGGATGGATTCGCGCGGAGACCGGCGGCCGCTCCGTCGTCGACGAGCGAATCGAAACCGACCCCGAGCGGTTCTGGGATCGCTTCCAGTCGAAGACGCTGCCGGCGCTCTACGACCACGTGATGGCGCTCTCGAACGGCAAGCCGCGCGCGGAGGACGCGCCGTTCTTCGGCGAACTGACGGTCGACCTCACGTTGAGCGAACCCGAGATCCAGCTGCCGATCGACCAGGAGCAGATCTCGTCGATGGAGGCGCTCCACGAGGAGATTTACTTCAACACGATTCATTTCTTCGACGTGATGGGGCGCTTCACGCGCGGCGCCCCGCTCACGTATCCCGGGCGCATCATCCCGGTGATGCACCCGAAGAGCGACGGCAAGGCCGGACATGCGAAGGTGACCGTCACCGGATTCGACGCCGCGCGGCCGATGGTCGTCGTCGACTACGTCGAGAAGAACGGGAATCGCGGATTGATACGCCTCGATATTCCGAAGGTCGCCGTCGAGCGGCCGCAGACGCTCGCGGCACGCGTGCGTGCCGGCAGGGACGGCCTCGATCGGCTCGACCTGCGGATCAAGGTCGACACGCAGAAAGACGAGCGCGACGCGATGGTCGCGCGCGCCGCCGAGGAACGCGTCGATCGCACCGTCATGTCCGCCGAGCAGGTGAAAGCCGTCGTCGAACAGCTCGACCGATTCCGCGCCGCTGGTATTTACGAGAGCGCCCTCGCGTATCACGACCTGCGCGAGCTGGAGCTCACCGTCGCCTGGGATTTCGACAAGCCCGCGAGTCAGCTGTCGGTAAAGCTCGACACGGGCGGCAAGCCCGCGCCCTGGCCCGATGTCACCCACTACCTGGGGGTCCGAGACGTGTCAGACCGGTCTGAGACACCTCAGACCCCTCCCCGACTGGTCCAGTGGGATACGCCGATTCCGCCGCCCGAGGCGTACGAAACGCTCGCGAAGATGCAGCAGCGCTTCAAGGAAGCGACGGTTTACAAAGTCGGCGAGAGCTATCTCGGCAAAGAGGTCTGGGCCATGGACCTGATGCCGCCCATCGAGGCGTCGCACTGGTCCCAGGCCAAGCAGACGACGATGAAGCCGACCATCGTCTACTCCGCGCGGCAGCACGCGAACGAAGTGTCGTCGACCAGCCACGTGCTGCGGATGGCGGAGCTGCTGCTGACCGATCCGGCATACCGGAAGAAGCTGGACAAGGTGAACGTCGTCGTCCATCCGATCACGAACGCGGACGGCGCGCAGCTCGCGTACGACCTGCAGAAGATCAATCCGACGTACATGCTGCACGCGGGCTACCTCGGTTCACTGGGCGTCGACGTGGTCAGCGCGCAGTGGGACGCCGACCCAATCTATCCGGAGAGCGGCATCCGTCCGAAGATCTGGCGCACCTGGCTGCCCGACATCTTCCTGAACCCCCACGGTTATCCGTCGCACGAGTGGGTGCAGTTGTTCTCCGAGTACGCCGCGTGGGTACGCACGCGCGCCGTCGAAACGCGCGACTACTGGACGATGCGCGGCTGGTGGATGCCCGGCTTTACCTGGCTCGACGACGCGAGATACCCGAGGCACAAGGACGCGCAGATGAAGCTGCTCGACATGATCACCGAATACGCGAAGCAGGTGCCGGAGACCGTCGCGCTGAACGAGCGCGCGTACGACCGCTACAAGCGCTATTCGTTCGACTTCGATCAGAAGAACTTCAAGCTCGATTTCACCAAGGGCGTCCTGATCTACAAGTCGATCAAGGGCGCGCGCGCGAACCCGCAGAGTCAGGACTTCATGACCCGCCAGCCGAACGTCACCGTCTGGGACGGATCGACGGAAGCGCCCGACGAGACCGCCCGCGGCGACTGGATGAAGCTGGTGGCCAATGCCGGCCTGCAGTGGGACAAAGCCGTACTCGACTATCTCGTCAACGGGCATCACGAAGTCGAGCGCAAGGTCGAAACGTTCTGGAACGGCGGCGTCAGCCTGAGCATGAACCGTCCCCGTCCCCCGAAGCCCGCCAAGGAAGAGCCGGACAGGAAAGCGACAACACAGCAGTAACCGCGGACGGGAAATTGCAGACTTCCTCTGCAATGGCTCGTCGCTGGGTGCGGGCGCTGCTCGCCATTGTCATTGTCGCGGTGGCCGGCTTCGGCATGTGGCGGTATTCGCGTCGGTCGACCCCACCGCGCTATGTGACCGCCCCCGTCACGACCGGCGCCGTCGCGCACACGGTCACCGCGAGCGGGACCGTCAACCCCGTCGTCACCGTTCAGGTCGGATCGTACGTCTCCGGCGTCGTCGAGACGGTGTCCTGCGATTACAACACGCACGTCACCAGAGGACAGCTCTGCGCGAAGATCGATCCGCGTCCGTATCAGACGGTCGTGGACCAGGACAAGGCGAACCTCGACGCCGCGCGCGCGCAGCAGCAGAAGGATCAGACGGCGCTGCAGTACGCGCAGCTCACGTACACCCGCAATCTCGATTTTTCGAAGCGCGGCATCGTGTCGCAGGACGTGGTCGACCAGGCCAGGACCACCTCCGACCAGGCGAACTCGCAGGTCGCGCTCGATAAGACAGAAGTCAGCCAGCGTCAGGCGGCGCTCGAGGCGGCGCAGGTCAATCTGGGGTACACGAACATCGTCTCGCCCGTTGACGGCACCGTGGTGTCGCGCAACGTGACGCAGGGCCAGACGGTCGCGGCAAGCTTCCAGACCCCGACGCTGTTCCTCATCGCGACGGACATGACGAAGATGCAGGTGGACACCAACGTCAGCGAGAGCGACATCGGCGGAATCACCAACGGCGCCGATGCGACGTTTACCGTCGAGGCGTTTCCGAATCACACTTTCTCCGGCGCCGTGACGCAGGTGCGGCAGGCGCCGCAGACCGTGCAGAACGTCGTCACGTACGACGTCGTCGTCAGCGCGTCGAACCCGGACGCTGCGCTGAAGCCGGGGATGACGGCCAACGTGCACGTCGTCACCGAAAAGCGCGACAGCGTCCTGCGGGT